>JANMIM010000916.1:0-5379 GCA_031375795.1 Bacteroidota bacterium | reverse complement strand
GGCTCCACGACGCGCAAGACCGTGGAATACCCGGCCATGAAATAGTCGTCCCAGCCGATCATGCTGCTCCAGTCCTCATTGGGCAGGGTCGAGTTGACCCACTGCAATGCGTTGGTGTCGCGCTGGAAGATGGTGTCGTCGACCAGGATAAAATACTTGGAATTGGTCTTGGCGAGCAACTTGCAATAGCCGTTGCTCAAGCCATTGCTCCCGGTCACCTTGCGCCATGTGGAGGGCTGGGTGATCGTCGGATTGTCGACCCAGGTGCTCCAGACGCCATAGGGGCCCATGGCGGCGTAAAGCGAGTCCCCAAAAAACATCAGGTCCCGCACGGCGATGCCAGAGGGATTGCCGCCGATCTTGGTGATCGTGGCCCGGGTTTCGTTGCGGTCGATGTCAAATTCCACGATCCCAAATTCGGTGGCGATGAAGAGCCGCTCCCCATACGATTCAAATTTGTTGATGCTCTTGGTGGAATACAACAGGGATCGGCCGATGTCTGAAATGTAGCCAAATCCATCGTCGGGGTCGGTGAACGAATTCATCAACCCGCTCCCATAGCCGACAAAGGTCTTGCCCGACCGTGGATCGTGGTAGATCGCCGTCGGGTCGATCTCACTCATGCCATCGACCGTGGTATAGGACTTGGTGACCTTGGTCTTGAGGTCGTAGGAAAACAAGCCGCCCTTGGTGATGGCGTAGAATGTGTCGCCCACCTTGGCCAATTTCTTGGGTGTGTTGTGGCTGGGATAGGCTGTCCACTGGTCCACGGGTGCGATGCGCTGCGCTTGGGCAGGCATGGCCACGCTCAGCCAGCAACACACGAACAGAAAAGCCTGGAGGCTGGAGACCACAACAGCAATGCGTTTTGGACGATTCAACGTCATGTCAATTCTGTTTTTCAATGACTGCAATTTTTGTAATGCCAGCGCCCTTGCCCTCGGGATCTGCCACCATGACCAGGTAAATGCCGGGAGTGATGCGGTTCCCAAAGGAATCGTGCAGGTCCCATCCCACCTCACCGCCCTGCGAATCGAGTTCCCTCACCAGCCTCCCAGAAGCGGTCGTGATCTTGACCTTGGAGTAGCGGCGCATCCCCTTGATCATGATTTGGGTTTCCTGGTCCACAAATGCCGGATTGGGGTAGGCATAGAGGTTTTCGGCATCGACCTGCCCGTCGATCGCGTCGCCGATGTAGCTGATGATGCCCTTGGCGGTGCCAAAAAACACCTCGCCGGTCTGTGGGTCGATGGCGATGTCGCGCACGTCGTCGTCCAGCAGGGGGGAGTTGGCGGCGGTGAAGTGCTGGAGCAATTCCGTGCCGTCGAGGTTCACGAGAAATGCGCCATTTTCGGTTGCGATCCACTTGCGGTTGTAGCCATCGACCACGATATCGTTGACCTGCTGGTCCCTGAAGAGGCAATAGCCCTCGATGATGGGGCAGGCGGCATCCTGGAAATCGTTGGTAAAGAGCAGCGTGGGGTCATACATGATGGTGACGCCCTCGCTCGTGCCGATCCAGATCTGTAGGTCGTGGTCCTCGGCGATGCTCAGCACGGTATTGTTGGGCAGGCCTCCGCGACCGTACTCCGAGGTGAGGTTGAGCCACTTGTCGTCTGCGGGATTGTCGGGCGTGTAGTTGTCGTTGAAGACCGCGACGCCCAGGCCGTTGTTGATGATCCACTTGTTGCCGAGTGCATCGCTCTTGAGGCCGATGGGGAATAGGCCAAACGGCGGCTGGAAGGAATGCCATTCCCCCTCTGGCGTGAGGCATTGCAAGGGATAATTGTTCAGGCTCTGCGCAATCCACAAATTCCCGAATTCGTCAAATTCCAGCCCGCCGACCATGTGCCCCGCCGAGCCGAGGCTCAAGCCCGAGTTGGCGGCCGTGTAGCTGCGCACATAGTCGCCATGCAGCATCTCGATGAGGCCCTCGCCCCAGGAACCCATGATGCATCGCCCCGATGCAGAGTCGATGGCGACCCGGTAGAAGTCCTGAAACACATCGCTCAGTGGTCCTGTGATATGGTCCAGCACCTCCCATCCGCCATTGTGCAGGTCAAAGAAGGGAACGCCGCTTTTGTCGTAGGCACGGCCCGAACTGCCTTGCCGACCTTTTGGGGCGACGTAGAGTTCCCCGTCGGCAGAGGCCATATCGGCGACGTTGTTGTTTTTGGGGCACTCAGGCCCGATCTCTCCCAGGCCCGTGCCAAAGCGCAACATCAACAATCCCGCAAGGCTGTCGCCGATGATCAAGTCACCCAGTGGCGTGACGGCGACACACTTGATCTTGCTGAAATTGTCGGCCACGACCAGGTTGCTGTCGGGGTAAAGCACCGCCATCAAGGACCGGCGATAGGAGCAGTACACATTGCCAGCCGAGGAATTCAGGTAGTTCACATCGCCGGTCGGGAAGCTGGAGCGGGTCCAGCCTTGATTGGGCCACTTCTGGAAGATGGTGTCCTCGACCTGGGCAAACAACAATTGCTTGTCGGCACAGACATAGTTGCTCGCCCCGAGCGACAAGCCTGCCGCTCCCGACTCCTTTTGCCAATTCGAAGGAAGGGTGGGATTGTCGGCCAGGAGGTCGACCGACCAGATGCCCTTGGTCCCCATCGCCAGATAAAGGCGATCCTCGGCGATGGTACAGGAGGTGGCCAAGCTGCCGGTGGCGTTGTTGGAGATCTTGGAGACGGAATACCGTGTTTCCTGCGCCAGGATGTCGTAGACCACCAACCCAAAATCGGTGGCGATGTATAGCAGGCCGTCTTGCGCAAAAAAATGGTTGATGCGCTTGGAGGAAAACTGCTCGTTGCGTGAGATGTCGGTGATCACATGGATCTGCCCCTCGGGATCAAAATAGTTGATCGAGCCATCCTTGTAGCCGATGAAGACGCGACGCGTGCCCGGGTCGGCCAGCACCGTGGTGGGATCCACGCTGCTGAGTCCCTCCACCGTGGTAAACACTACATTTTCACTGTTGCGCAGGTTGTGCCGAATGAGGCCGCCCGTGGTGATCGCATAGGCGGAATCGCCCAAGACAGAAATCTCGACGACGACTTTGTGGCTCGTGTAGGCATGCCATCCAAAGACCGGACTCACCAAGCCTTCGCCCTGACCCATCGCCCATTGGCTGCCGAGACACAAGACAGCTAGCAAGAGCAGTATGTTGTTTTTTGTGTTCAAATCCTTGCTTCCCATGCCCCACGGTGATGTGATGAGCAATCGAGGGTAAAGTTAATGAATATTGGAGGGCATACTTAGGCAAAAATATCGACATCCCCCGATGGCCATGCCGCCGGCAGCAACGCGAAAAAAACACGCCAAACAGTGCATCCCACCCTGCTTGGCCCAGCATCGATTTGGAGCCATGCTCGATTTTTCATTACTATTGTTCCAGACAAGATGGAAATCGATCAAAAAAAGGAAATCTACCTGGGTTTGCGCCTCATCGCGCACGCACTGCTGGCAATCTTCGTCGCCAATGCCGCCAATAAGTTTTTTGTCGTGGACCTGGAGTATGAGCTGGGCCATGGGTTTTATGAGCGCATTCTCGCATTTTCGGGCGATGCACCCGACCAATACCGAATTCTCCCGCTGCTTCCCCTCAGACTCATTTGGAGCTACATGCCCTTCAACCACGCCGTACTCGTGTACAACATGATTTTTGGTTTTGGGGTTTTGGAGCTGCAATGGCAGATGAGTCGCGGGCTTCAAGCTTCCTGGCGCTGGGCCCTGGGGTTTGGATTGGCGATCGCCTACATCTACTTGCAATACACCGGCTGGCGCCCCGACACGATGGGGCTGCTGTTGTTGTGCTACGCGGCCGCTTGGGTGCTCAGGGACATGCGCGATGCAAGCCTGCGGATGGTGCTCTACGGCCTGTGCATCGTGGCGCTGAGCTTCAGCCGCGCCGAGATCGCCCTGATCTTTGCACTGTTTGCGACCTTCTACCGCAAGCGCATCTATGCCATCTTCATCCCCATCCCCATCCTTTGCCAACTTTTGCTCCAATGGGTCATCTTTCCCAAAGCCACCTATTATACCAAGACGTTCATGCTCTGGGACAACCTGAAGCTGCATTACCTGAGCCACCATCCGGCCACCTATCTGATCTTGGCAACGATTGTTGTGTTTTGGCGCCCCATCAAGTCGTTCATTGACCGTACAATTGAAAAAAACCACTACTTTTATCTGCTTATCGTGGGATATGTACTCTTGGTGTTCGTGATCGGCCGCGTGAATGAATACCGACTTTATCTCCCCTTTTTGCCCCTATTGCTGATTGTCGCGCATGGAAGAAAACAACCTCAAGGACCGAAATAGGCTGGTTTTGTTTGATTTTGACGGCACGCTCACCAAGCGTGACACCATGCTTGCCTTCATCGCGTCGGTGAGTGGCAAATGGAAGATGATCGGCAGCCTGGTATTGCTGGGTCCTGTGATGGTACTCACGAAACTCGGCCTCTTCGATGCCGAGAAGGCCAAGAAAATGCTGCTCATGCGGCATTTCAAGGGCATGACCGAGGATTTCCTCCGCCAGAAGGCCGCCAAATTTTGCGCCAACATCCTTCCCACTCTGTTCAGCGACGATGCCTTGGAGAAGCTCCACTTTCACCGCTCCAAGGGCCATACCGTCTATGTCGTGAGTGCATCGCTCGACCTCTGGATCGAGCCATGGCTACAAAGCCAAAACCTGCCCGGCATCTGCACCAAGATCGCCTGGACCGATGGCAAGTTCATGGGTGAATTTGCCAGCCCCAACTGCAATGGCCTGGAAAAGGCCACACGCATCAAAGCCGAGATCGACCTCGCCAAGTTTGAGCGCATCTATGCCTACGGGGACTCCAGCGGCGACCGCGAGATGTTCAAATTGGCCCACAAATCGTTTTACCGCAAGTATTACTGAGCGCTCGGCACACCTTGCAGACGTCCGCCATTACTTGACCACCAGGTTGTTCACGAGGCATTTGTTGGAGCTGCCTTCCCGCAGCATCACAAATCCGTCGACGCCCTTGGGGATTTCCAAATCGTATTGCTGGAGCCGCTCGATGCGCTCGATGCCGCGTGGCTCCAGCCCCTTGAGCCAGACCACATCAAAAAAGAATGTGCTCAAGTGCATGAATTGCAGGCGCCTGGCCCCGGCTGGCAAAAACACATGCCAGCTGTTGTAATCATAGATGTACATGGGAGGCGCGGTATTCCTCCCGACGCGCAGGGTATGGTCCATCGGTACACGAAAGCGGCTCAAGTCTGCTTTGGGGAATCGGCTGGTATTGGCTTGCCAGATCGCTGCCAGCCTCGCCGATGAAAACAGCGGGCCTTGGGTGATGAGCTTGATTTGGTCATAGAGTGCCGCCAGATCGGCGTCCGTGTCGC
>JANMIM010001460.1:0-1449 GCA_031375795.1 Bacteroidota bacterium | reverse complement strand
GTAGGCGCCGATCGGCACGCGTAGCATCATTTGCACCGGCCACTTGCCATTGCTGAGGTAGCAGGAGCGGCTCACCTCGGCATAGAGTTGGTTCACGCCCGGCCAAATGTAGTCGGCAAATTGCACCTCGACGACGGGCTTGAGGCCCACGGCGCTCATGCCGACCGTGGAACCGACGATGTAGGCCTCCTGGATCGGCGTGTTGAAGACACGTGCGTCGCCATATTTCTTGGCGAGCGTGGCCGCCTCACGAAATACGCCGCCCAATTCCCCACCCACATCCTGTCCATACAACAGGGCCTCGGGATACTTGGCGAGCATTTGGTCCATCGCATGCAGCGCCGCATCGACCATGGGGATTTCCAATCCGCCCTTGGGTTCGCGCACGCCGAGCTCCTCGGTCACGGTCGTGGGCGCGAAGATGTGCGTGTGGAGGTCGGCCAAGCCGGGCTCGGGCTCGAGCAGCGCCCGCTCGTAGTCGGCCGCGACCAGTTTCCGGGCCTCGTCCTCGATCTCGAGGATGTTTTCCTCGGCGATGCCGATTTTCAGCAGCTCGTTGCGCAGCTTGGGCCAGGGATCGTTTTTGGCGGCGGCCTCCAAGTCTTCCTTGGGGCGGTACCATTCCTTCCGCACCCCGGAGGTATGGTGGTTGAGCAGGGGCACCTCTGCATGGATCAGGAAGGGCCGGCGCTCGCGGCGAATCGTGTCGAGCACCCGCATGATCGTGTCGTAGCTCTCGATGAAGTCGCTGCCGTCGATGCTGATGGCCTCCAAGCCCTTGAAGCCCTGCGCAAATTCAAAGGCATTTTGGGCGCGGGTCTCAGAGGCGTGGGCCGAGATGTCCCATTGGTTGTCTTGGATCAGGTACAGGATGGGCAATTGGTTGAGGACCGCCTCCTGAAATGCTTCGGAGACCTCGCCCTCGGTGATGGCTGCGTCGCCCAGCGAGCAGACCGCGACGGGGGGCAGGTTGTTGGGATCGTTGATGTCCCAATCCGCCAGGCCGGTGGCCTCCATGTATTTGAAGCCGTGGGCCACACCCGTCATGGGGATTGCCTGCATGCCCGTCGCCGAGGACTGATGCGGGATCTTGGGCTTGTCGGCATCGCGGAGGCTCGGGTGGCCATAATAGGTGCGCCCACCGGAGAAAGGATCGGTTTTGCGGGCGAGCAATTGCAGCATGAGCTGGAATGGCGTCATGCCGATGCCGAGTAAGATCGAGTCGTCGCGGTAGTAGGGCGCCACGAAGTCTTGGGGCAACAATTGCAGGCCCAAGGCGAGCTGTATCGCCTCGTGGCCGCGCGAGGTTGCATGGACATACTTGGAGGCGACGTCTTTGTGGGCTTCATAAAGCAAGGTCAGCTCCTTGGCAGTACACATGAGCCGGTAGGCGTCGATCAACACATCCAGCGAAATCCTGACTTTTGTGAGCATATCTAAGCTTCTAGG
>JANMIM010001441.1:0-4966 GCA_031375795.1 Bacteroidota bacterium | reverse complement strand
GTAGTCGGGGATGTTGTTCTCGTCGAGGTAGAAGAACGCGACGTTGGAAAGCACAGCGTCTAGGGCCTCGTAGTTCACAGAAAAGTCGGCGTTGAGGGGGACCTCCTCAAAGTCGATCTGACAATAAGGCACGAAATTTTCGATCACGCAGCTCCAGCAGGGCGCAAAGCCCGCACCGCGCTGACCTTCAAACAATTTGAAGGTCAATTCCAATGCCTCCTGACCGCCGTATGTGACGATGACGTCGTCGGCTTTGAGGCCCTGTGCACCATTGACACGGGCCATCTTGCGCACGATGGCCTCCTTGAAGACCGTCTCACCGCCCGATTTGGGGTACTTGGTGAGGCCGGCCGCGAGGGCCTTGCCGCAGGCTGCGGTGATGTAATCGGGCGTCGGGAAGTTGATTTCCCCACGCTGGAAATAAATGAAGTCCTCGCCCGTGCGCGCTATGAACTCGGGCGCCAACGACCGGGCGCGCTCAGAGATGGACACAATGGGAGACAGTTGCAGCGTCGCGAGACTCTTGCTGAATTGGTGGGTAGATGCCATTGATACTTTTGAGGTGCCGGGGATTTGGCGGCAGACGGGGACAAAGGTAGGGCTTTTGGGGGCTGAAGCAATGTGAAGTTATTCACCATTTGATGTTTTGAACGCACATTTTCCCCCGATTTTGACGTGCGTGCAGCTTGCGACGCATTGCGTTCCGCCCTGAGATCCGCCTAGGGCGATCCAACTTTTTGAATACCAATCTGGAGATCAATACTTTTTCTTGTTGGCTTCCTCGATCTTCTTGAGTTCAGCCAGCCCGAACCCAGCCTCTTTCAAAAAGGACGCGATGATGGGTGATTTCATTTCCACATAGGCATCCACGTCATCGGGATATTGTGCAGCAAGATCTTTTTTGAGATTGCCGTATTCGTGAGCCTTTGCGGGATGGGTGCGCAAAAAATCGCGTAGCGTCAGGTGATTTTTCAAACTCAAACTATATTGCGGACAAACGTACAAATTGTGCCCAGGCCAAGCCGTCCCAGATCCATCGATCGGCACAAATTCTGAATCGCGCTTGAATGCAGCCCGGTCGACAATCCCCAGATCACCGACATGTCGGTAGCCCAATGAATAAAGCCCCGCTACAACCGAATCAAAAACATAATTGTCCTCGATCACCAAGTCGATGTCGATCACGGGCTTCGCAGCCAAACCGGGTACGGAAGTGGACCCGACATGCTCGATTGACAACAGGAATTCACCGACATGCGCGGTGTAAATTGCCTTCAGTTTCTCGAAAGTGATCGGCCAATCGGCGGAATACGTTTGGATGGAAATCATGGGTGAAAAGATCAACAAAATTGACCGAAATGGCAATCGACTAAGCGAATCAATGAAGTCAAAAAAAAGCTATTGTTTGAAACCATCCATCCATTGTCTCAAACGAACAATTTGGAAATCACTTGCATCGCAAGAAACATCTTCCCGCAATGATTCCCCGCATCCTTCATTTCCGCACCGCCCACTCCATGATACCTTCATATTGCCGGGCAAACCGACGACTCCGGGCAAAGATGCGCAGGGTTCCATTTTTGGGTTGGATGTCCAGGCAAAACAAGCTGTCCTCGCGTTCAAAGTCGAGCATGCGGCCGGCAGTCTGCGCACTCATGCTCTGGCAATCGTGGCAGATGAAGCGCAATTGGAAGCTGTCGCCCAGGTTGAGGTAGCGCTTGGCAGGCGCGTCCACGACCTCGACATCATAGGCATGGGCATACACCTGTGCAAGGTCTTGGCTCAGGCCCTCGCGCATCGTGCCAAAGATCGGCGCTGTCGGGTAGCCCATCTTGAAAAAATCGGATGTCACCTTGGGGAGACATTCAAATTCGGCCACACTCAAGGTTTGCGGCAACAACTGCCACCGCCCTTCGCTGGGAAGGTGCAGGAAGATGAATTCCTCGGGCGGCGTGCAAAACCAATAACTGTCGAAGCGCTTGGTCGAATGCAACAATCCATTTTGCACCTGCCCGTAGCCAGCTGCCCAAGTGACGTCGACGAGCTGCCATGTGCTGTCGATGTACACGGCGTTCCACGCGTGGTCGGGTTCGAGGGTATTTTTGGCAACGAGGTAGCTGAAACCCTTGGAAAAGCCGATGATTTTTTTGCTGGCGATCCCCGCCTGCCGCGCCAGTGCATCGAAGAGGTTGGCGTAGTCCTCGCACACACCCCTGCGGGTCTGCAGGACTGCCTGCGCATGTGGGAGCCCGTAGCGCCCCCGGTTGAACGCCGCATCGTCATAGCTGATGCGGTCTGCGATCCAGCGGTAGATCGCCCGCGCCCGCTCGGCGTCACTCGCCCCGATGCCCGCCAAGCGGCAGCCGAGCGCAAAGGTGTCGCCCTCGACTGAAGCCGGTGTTGCGAGCGCGAGGGAGTCGATGCGGGACCAAGTACGGGTTAGGGCATGCGTTGGATCCGGGAGCTCCGTCAAACGCCTATTGCTGTCCAAGGTATCATCGTCGATGCAAATTTCAATTTTCACCTGCCCGCTGCGAATCGGTGAAGGGGGGAGCAAGGTGACTACGAGAATCTCCAACAGAATTATCGTGACAAAACACACCATTGCCCATCGCTGTTGATTCCCTTCCCTTGACATGGCTCAGAGATGAAAAACCACTATTTTCCCCACACTCAATTGGTTACCTTGTCGGATGGAAAAAAGATAAAAACCATTTTCCAACCGGCCCGAGTCGAATTGAAGACTTCCCGACTCGATCACTGCATCTGCCGTGTGCACGGATTTTCCAAAAAGATCAAAAATCGTGAGGTTGGCTCGCTTCCACCGACCATCCAATCCACTGACAGTCACCAATTGATCGGCAGGATTGGGCGAAACAACCACCTCCGATGGACCGATTGGATTACTGACCACAAGTGCTTGATCGATCTGGAAACAGGCGTTGTTGGTGAGTACAGGAACGTTGAAATCAAAATAAATCGAAGCGCGGTTACAAAAGGAGGCGGTTGGTTCGGAAACTTGGTTTCGTTCGATTGAATACTGCAGAAACCCATGGCTCAATGGCTCATTTGCGCCACTATCTGGCAGGTAGATATTCTCAAAAAACCAAGTGAAGACGCTGTCATTTTCCAGCGTCATGCGAAATGTGTGACTAGATGGCCCCATCGCAAAGGTGGAAATATCAAAAGCAGACAGGTCGATCGTATCACGAACGATGACCGTCCAAGCGGTGTCGTTTCCGGTATTCTGAAAATTGATCGTGTAGTGGATGTCGGTCTGCTGTGGACTGATGAATCCTGTCACACCACCAGGATTCGCAATCTTTTCATTCGGATCAAACGCCCCTCGAATGAACCAATTGAATTGGTCATTGTTGTTGGATGGGTTCCAATCGCCCAGTATCGGCGTGATGTGAGCGGAATGAAGGTAGGTCGTACCGATGACCGCCGTCGTAGGCACATCCAAGTAAACGTAAATGGTATCCATCACAAACGGCAACATGGAGCCAAGCGACCAATAGCCGATGTTGCCGATGACACTGTCGGGCGCGGGCGAGGCGGAATTATATGTGAAAGTGGAATCAAATGCAAAAGAAAGGAATCCGTTCGTTGCGCCCGTGCCAAGGTTGGTACAATAGATGATGTTTTGTTGCGTTTGCCCCACGCGCGCCACCAAGGGATGAAGGTTTACCTTGAGATCAACAATATTCAGAATGCCATGCATCCCAAAGTCGATGGAATCATGCGCCCAACCGACCGTGCCGGGTGAGACAACTGTTTGCGTCAACGATCCGCATGAATTTGCCCATGGAAATGAAAGCGGTGTGGATGCCGACCAAGTACCAGCTCCCACGTGGCGCCCCCACCGCCCGAGGGCATCGGTGAGTGAATAGGAATTTCCTGGCTGAAGTCTGATGGGCACCCACTGGTAAAGGTGCTCGGTCGGATCTACATCGCAATCCGCATCTGGATCAAACCACACCCTTCCCGACAGATTGGCTCCGTATTCTCCAACTGAGATTTTCCAAAGTCTCAAACTGCGAGTTGTTTGACCGGAGTTGCCACCTTCCATTGCAATCAACAAATTCCCTGAAGCATCCACCTCACTCACCACCATCTCTGAAAAATCACCATCGAG
The DNA here is from genome assembly GCA_031375795.1 of Bacteroidota bacterium. Taxonomy (GTDB): domain Bacteria; phylum Bacteroidota; class Bacteroidia; order J057; family JADKCL01; genus JADKCL01. The sequence continues at coordinate 828 of JANMIM010001441.1, read as the reverse complement.
CAATGGATTCACGAGGAAATCGAGCAAGCTTCCCCCACTGTCCAGCAAGGCAATCCATGGAAATTGATCTGTCCCGATTGAACTCGACCAATTGGCACGGCCAATCAACAAGATACGGGAAGCAGAAATGCGCCTGATGAATAGGGGCATTTCATCGTTGGCATTCGGAATTTCAAATGTGCCAGTGTTTTTGTGCGTTCCAATACTGTCGGTGCGCATCAAATATGGGCTTTGTGCAGCGGTAACACCCGAGACGAGGATATCACCTGAAGGATCGCCCAATACGAGCGTTGTCGATGCACACTGAACGCCGTTGACTTGACTTAGCCACAAATTATTACCAAACTCGTCAAACTTCTTCATCCGTATGCCTGGGAAATAGGGAACCACGTGTATTGGGCGCCTGTCACTGAGAAATGCCTTCCCAAACGTAGGGAAACTACCATCCAACATTAAAGCTCGACGCCGATTACAAAATGGGTCGAGCACAATAAGATTGTCCAAGCTGTTTTGAAAATCTACATTGAAATCACCATACAGTTGCAACGAGTCCGCGCTAAGAGGTGCCATGAAATAAGGTCCACTTGGCCGTAAGCCATTGAGCGTTTTGTCCGCAAGCAAGTTTCCGTTTGCGTCAAGTTTGTGCACACGCATGATTCCTGATGCATTGGTCGACACGCAAACGATGTTTCCCAAGTGATCCACGTAGGGGCCGCCGCTCATTGCCCGCACCACATTGGTGTCCAAGGTATGGTGCCAAAGGATGTTCCCTTGCAAATCAAACTTGATGGTATGATATCCACCCGGGTTTACATACGATCCGAATCC
>JANMIM010001431.1:0-14550 GCA_031375795.1 Bacteroidota bacterium | reverse complement strand
CGGGCTCGGCCGCCTACCACGACACCAATTACCAATTGCAAACCGGGTCGATGACTTGGACGCGTACGCTCAAGGCCTACCACTTCAATTGATCAGGCGTGTTGCTGTCGATTTGTCAAGGGATGGGGCGACCCATCCCTTGGCTATTGTAGCCTAGGCAGTGCAGTTCCGGCATCCGCAGCTCAGGTTTGCTCCTCATGTCTTGGGAATCCAGGCATTCGCCCGCTCGCCCAGTGCTGCCTTTGCCACCGCCTCGGCGACACGCTTGGCACGTGTCTCGGTGCCCTTCGCGCTGATGATCCACTGAAAAATCCCCTTGCGGGCCGAGGGCGGAAAGCGTTGGAACTTCGCCAAGGCATCGGGGGCTGTGGCAAATGCCGCGACGAGATCCTCGGGCATGATCTCTTCCTCGATCGCGTCGAGGTGGGTCCACATGCCATTTTCCTTTGCGATTTCGATCATGCGCAGGCCCGCTGGCGCGATCTTGCCTGCCGCGAGCAGGCGCTCGACTTTGGTCTTGTTCACCTTGCTCCAGACGCTTTTGGGCTTGCGCCGGCTGAAAAATTGGTAATAGCTCTGCGCGTCACGCTTATTGGGTTTGCTGTCGATCCACCCAAAGCAGAGAGCCTCATCGACAGCCTCGGGGTAATAGACGCTGGGCATGCCGCTGCCCTTGCGGTAGATGATGAGCCAGACAGATTCCTGGGTGGCGTGATGCGCCTCCAACCACGCGCGCCACGCGGCCTGATCGGGGGCGTGGAATGCGGGCTGGCCATCTTTCAGTTCTGTAATCATGAATCTTGATGGAAAATCTCATCCAATTTATTGAAAAACAGATGCCCAGCCATATATTGTCACCTACAAGAACGACTTGCAGATGAAAAAATGGACGATCTGGGCGAGTGCCCTCTGCCTCTTGGGTTGCAGCGCAGCTGCAGCCCCCACCAACGCTACCGATTCGGACCCACTTCCCTTACTCTTAGAAACTACCGCCACAGATCAGGGTTTGGACGCCAATGCCCCTCCGCAAGACAGCATCGTCACGCGTGACACCGTGCGTGCGCCAGCCTGGGCACCCGACTATTGGGCTGAGCTCACGACGGTGGATTACAACACCTACGACGCCGACATGGATGCAGATTTGCGGGCCACGGCTTACATGATCGTCAAGGCCTACCATGGCGAACGCGTGCTTTTCCGGGCCAAAGTGCTTGGGAGCGCTGGCATTTATTGGGGGCCATTCTGGCTCACTGCCGTGGCCGACGATGGCAGCTACTGGTTGCTCAATTGTCAGGAAAACATGGTCGGCGTAGGAGCTGCAAATCCCGTGGCGACGATTTGCCTGAATGGTCGTGGGAAGGAAATCAAAGAATTTGCGGCCGTGTTTGATCCTTATACTGGGCAGACGATCATGCAACTGGACGGCCGCCGATTGCTCGAGGGTGGTCGTGTGCTGGACATGAAAGCCAAGCAATGGACCAACCTGAGCGGCGGCAAGGGTGCCGGCTATTGCTCCGATACCATCGGCGAGCACGTGCTGCTGGTGGTGGGCGAAAACGGGAGGGGTCAGGATGCAGCCTTCTTTTACAGTATGCCCGACCTCAAACTGCGGTTGACATTTCCTTGCGGCTGTCATGGGGAGGAGGCTAGCATGCTGGAGGAAATCTACTATCATTCCAACCCCAATGACAGCAAGGTCTCACTTGCTGGCCGAAATGACATGCTCTACAATGTCGATTTGGTGAAATGGTCGGTTGATTCTTTAGTTTCTAGATAAAGAATTCCTGAATCCAGATTATCCTACCAATCCAGTAGAATATATTTTCATCCGCTCTCCCCGATATTTCAAGCAATCGGAGTAAATTTGTGATGTACAAGAATTCATCCACTTTAATCAAGAGAATATGTCATTGAGACTCGGAGACATCGCCCCCAACTTCACGGCCGAAACCACAGAAGGCACCATCGATTTTCACCAATGGCTTGGCGACAGCTGGGGTGTCCTCTTTTCGCACCCTGCCGACTACACGCCTGTCTGCACCACCGAGCTCGGCATGGTCGCCAAGCTCAAAGGCGAATTTGAGAAACGCAATACCAAGGTCATCGCGCTGAGCGTCGACCCACTGGCAGATCACTTTGGCTGGGTCAAGGACATCAACGACACCCAACACACGACCGTCAATTTCCCGATCATCGCCGACGGCGACCGCAAGGTCTCGACGCTGTACGACATGATCCACCCCAATGCCAATGCGACCTTTACGGTGCGCTCGGTCTTTGTGATCGGCCCCGACAAGACCGTGAAGCTCATGCTCACCTACCCGGCGAGCACCGGCCGCAACTTCTATGAATTGCTCCGCGTGATCGACAGCCTGCAGCTCACCGCCTACCACAAGGTCGCCACCCCCGCCAACTGGGAAGATGGCCAAGCCGTCGTGATCAGCCCCGCTGTGAGCAATGCCGACGCCGACGTGCTCTTCCCCAAAGGCTACGAGATCGTGCGCCCATATCTGCGCATGACGCCGCAGCCGAACAAGTGACCTTGCCGGGTGGCTCCCACACAAATCGACAGAGGCGGTTTCCAAGTTTGAGGACCGCCTCTGCCCTTTGAGCGCGTCACTGCCAAGCCATGCCGTCGCCAGCACGCCAAGTGCGATTCCCGCTTATCGGTGCATCCATTTGAAAATCAACCGATCCCCTTGCTGGGTCACCACCTGCACGAGGTGCAATCCCGGCAACAAATTTTCCGTCGGGATCAGCACACATTGTTCTTGATCGGAAATGCGACGCGCGACCATCGTGCGTCCCGCGCGATCGAGCACTTGGATCTCGATGGGAAGTTGGGCATCGTCCAGGCCAAACAAGCCAAAACCGCCGCTTCCAGGATTGGGATAGAGGCGCACCTTGGAGGCAGATGCGACTGGTGCAAGGGACGTACTCAGATTTTGGACCTGGAACATGGCCTCGTTGGTGAGCACAGGCGCATTGTAATCAAAGAAAATCCCTGCACGGTTTTGGATCGAATCACCATGGTGCAGCCCAGGTGCAGTGCCCAATTCGAATAGGATAAACCCCTGGCTTCCCGGCAGGTTGGCTCCACTATCTGGCAATGTGATCGGGTTGAAGATCCACGTCAATTCATTGCCGTTGTGCAAACTCAAGATACAAGGATGGCTGCTTCCGAGCATCCTGAAACTGGAAGCATCCAGCAAGGGTGAGAGCGTGTCACGCACGATGACCCTGAAGGCAGTATCATTCCCTGTGTTTTGGAATCTGATTTGATAGACAAGCTTGCCCGATGAATTCACATACGTTTCGGGCGCATGCGTAGGACTCACCGATTTGTCGTTGGGGTCAAACGAGGCAGTTGCGGTCACAATGGATGTATCTGATTGATTGAGCTGGTCAAAATCGGCGCCATTGCTTGCAAGATGCGCCCGATACATGAGGCTATCGCCCAATTGTGCGGTGGTATCCACATGCACTTGGGCGCTGATCAAATATTGTCCCAATGGCGATATGCTTGGGGTATTCCAGGCCAGATGGTTGCCCGAGATGGTATCAGGCAGGGGTGTGGCAGAACTCAACGATGTCTGCGGATCGAGCTCCAAGGTCACAGTGCCAGCAGCAGCCACCGATCCAAGGTTGGAGGCCAGCAGGTACACGTTGTGATCGAAGCCTACCCTCCCCGTGAGTGGCGCCACCAAATCCAATCGTAGGTCGCCAATCATGACGCTGGGAATGCTTCTGAACACGAGATTGGTATCCGCATTGCCCAAGCCCACAAAATTTCCAGTATAATTCCCCGGCAGTACCGTGTAAACGCCCGATGCCGGCTGTGTCGCCACCGAATAGGGGCCTGGCCCAACGAAGAACTTGAAGGCGCCATCCGTGTCCGTAATGCCGGCAAGCCCATTTCCCGTGGTGAGCGGGGCATAAGGTACAAGGACATCGGCACCTCCAAAACTGCCGTTTTGATCGAGGTCGGCATAGTGAAACCCTTGCAACATGTTGGAGGCCAGGGATATTTCAGCCCACCATGCACCCATACTCGACAAGTAATCGGGGAGCGGGTTTCCCAAGAGGTTGGCGTTGGAGTTTGATGGGTAGTAGCCGCCGAGCAAGATCGTGCTGGAATCGATAAACTCTCCATTGCCATAAGCATTGAGTAAGGAATCCAGCGTCATGCTAAAGAGGCCCACGCCATTGGTATCCAAGACTGCAAGGTAGCTACGATAGGTAAACGGCGACGAAAACGGCATCCCTGCAAATGTACCTGTCCCGTAACTGGCATATCCCGTGAGCAAGACCCTGCCACTAGGGTGATAGTCTATATGCTCGAAGAACGACTCATTGGAAGGTGAAATGGAAGGAACCATCCACACCGGGTTGCCATTGGGATCGATCTTGCCTGCCAAGAAGTCCTGACCGCCGATGTTTGAATTTGCAATGCTCAGTGATCCGAAGGTGATGTCGCCAGTGAGGTCAGCCGCAAAATAGCAATTGCCCCCAGCGTCAAACACAAGGTCGGTAACGTAGGCGGTGTTGGAATCAAAAGCGGCCACCCAATCCAGATTTCCTGCTTGGTCAAGCTTTGCAAAAAATGAGCTGTAATTGCCTGGAAGAGCATTGCTTTGTATCGTGCTGCCCAAAAAGGTAGCCGAGCTGCCGAGAAAAGAAGATACGATCCAAATATCACCATTGGGATCAGCACGCAACACGGGAATCGTGACATTCCCCACCGCATTCAAATGGTGCGATGATAGCACGCTGCCCTGCCGATCCAAGAGCATCACATAACCCTCCAATGAACTTGAAGGCTGAAAAGCATAGCCGTTGAATGTGGCAGGACCCTGTACGCTTGCGCCGTAGGCAATATTGCCATTGGGCAAAAATTGCGCCGCCTTGCCACTGGTATTTGTATTGTCAAATCCATACATCCATTGCAGCGTGCCCGTACTGTCGATCAACCCGATGACTGTTTCCCAATAGGCACCTGCGATGGTGAGGTTCACATCTTGAAAGCCTCCCCAAATGATCGTGTCGGAATACTCCCCCGTAAAGAGCACATTGCCATTCGCATCGATGTCCATGTCGTGCATCCAGAAATAGCTGCTCACATAGTCGCACATCGATGACCATACAAAATTGCCCTGCGCGTCAAATTTGGCGATTCCATAGCCTGGCGACGATGGATTGGGATAGGCAATGCCACCCAAGGAGTCCCCATTCACATTCATCGCCATATAGGTATTGCCATATTGGTCTCGCCTCACCATATCTGGTTGCCCGGCAGTGGTATGGTGCGAGACCGCAAATTGGGAATAGACGACGCCAAATGAGGAAAGCAAGAGCATGAACGTGATGTAGTGTAATTTTATCATGGACTATATTTTGATCATGTGATCAATCTACAAAATATTTGGCGCAAATCCACCGATTTGATTTGTGCAGTCCATGCTTCATTGTATTTGTGCGTTTGCAATGCTATCTTACCTGCTTAATCAATCTCAACTATGAAAAAAATTGTATTCCTGATGGTCTGCATGCTAGGCATTGCGATGACCATGAACGCTCAGGGCAACTCCAAGGCAGCTCGCTCGATCAATGAAATCCGCCAAAGTGGTTGCGGAGCCAATTTTTTCCAAGGCAATACTTGGGACATCTCGGCCTCGTACGAGACCAGTGTGCGCTGCGCGGTCGGCCCAGCCATCGATGGCAGCGGCGACGTGTACATCGTCGTGGCGTCTTACCGTTGCACCAGCCCGATTTGCCCAGCCATCGCCGACTTCATCGTCGGTCGCGTGTATTGGTGTGGCAACAGCATCCAAAGCACGGAGTGCTACCAGCCTTGAGCTAGAACAAAGACGCATGAAAAAAGCCATCTCTTCGGGGGTGGCTTTTTTTGTTGGGTGGGTGCCGTGTCGCAGTTTGGCCGCAATTCTCTATCTTTGAACCCATAGCACCTGAGCAAAAATGTCGGAAGAAACACCCCAAAGCCCCATCCTCATCTCGGAGATCCATCTCCAAAACCTGCTGTCCTTCGGTCCAGATGCGAAGCCAATTCCGCTGGGGCCGCTGAATGTGCTGATCGGGGCGAATGGGAGCGGGAAGTCTAATTTGATTGAGGCGATTTCTTTGTTGAAGGCGATGCCCAATGTGGATTTGAGGAAATTTTTTTCACTTGGGGGTGGGGTTGACGAATGGATTTGGAAGTATGATTCCCTTAGCAATAAATCATCAATCCGCGAATTGAATGGAATTGCGAAGATGAGAGTATTGATCCCTAATGATGAGCTTGGGGCTGTTTATCATGATTTTTGGTTTGATTCAATCCAAGGGCTTTTTGAGGTTCATACTGAGGCGATGGGTTGTATCTCTGGAGAAGAAGAGGTAGCTTCATTCTTATTTCGGTTGAAGGAGAATGGAATAATCCACTCCAGTGGAAATGGAGGCCATCCCAGCCATCGGCAATTTCGATTGGATACCTCAGCATTGGCACAATTCAAAGATGCCGAAGCGTATCCAATATTTTCAGTGGCGGAAGACGCTTACCTTCGAATCAAAATTTATCGCGAATTCCAGTTCGGCCGAAATGCAGCGATTCGCCAACCACAAACCAAAAACATGCCCGATGATTCTTTGGAAGAAGACTTTTCGAATCTCGCATTGTTTTTAAGGCGCATCTTGGCCGAACAAATTATCAAAGAACGGTTTCTCGAATGCCTCAAAGACCTTTACGATGGTTTGACCGACATTGCTTTTGAACCAACCTCTGGACATCTCGAAATCTATCTTGAAGAGGGTGAATGCAAATTTCCGGCTATTCGACTCTCAGATGGAACGCTGAGGTACCTCTGCCTTCTCGCTATCTTGCTTGATCCGACGCCACCTCCTCTGATTTGTATTGAAGAGCCTGAGCTAGGAATGCATCCAGACATTATCTTCAAAATTGCAGACTTGCTTATTGAGGCCTCGAAAAGAACGCAAATAATCGTGACAACACACTCCGATGTAATTATCGACGTTCTTAGCTATATGCCCGAATCTGTACTTGTGTGCGAAAAACATCAAGGTATGACCAAGATCCAAAGACTTGAAGCAGAAGAGGTGGCACCGTTCTTAGAAAGGTATCGACTTGGTGAACTTTGGATGAGTGGAGCATTGGGAGGGACAAGATGGTAAGGCAAAAAGCATTGTATGTAGAGGGGGGAGGCGATTCCAAAATTGAGAAAATGAGTTTTCGGATTGGAATGGCGACACTTCTGGAAAATGCTGGATTCAAGGGGAAGCTGCCGCGAATTTGGCCCTGCGGTGGCCGTGACCAGACCTTTCAGGAATTTGAGGCAGCTCTATCGCGCAGGAATTCGACCGAGACCTCGATCTTGCTTGTGGACAGCGAGGATCCTATACAATCCTCCGATTTTTCCTTGGATTCGCCAGCCTGCTGGGCGCACCTCAAATCAAGGGACGGATGGGAAAAGCCAGAGAATGCGACGCACCGTCAAATCGCCTTGATGGCAACCTGCATGGAGACTTGGTTTACAACCGACCGGGAAGCATTGCGCAAAGTATTCGGCCCCAAACTCAGAGAAAGCGCACTTCCAGCCATGACAATCCTGGAGCAACGCAACCGGAAGGAATTGTTCAAAGCATTGGTCACAGCAACCGAACCCTACGGCAGGGATCGCCACTACCAAAAAGGCGAGCGCTCGTTCAAGATTCTGCAATTCCTCAACCCCACCACCCTCCAACAACACCTCCCCCACTTCCAGCGCTTCCTCGACGTGTTGCGGCACCACTTGACTTAACACCACAACACCCAATCATCACAACTTCACCACGCGCAAAATCTTCTGGATTTGATCTACTTGGATGATCAAAAAGTACACCCCTGCGGAGACTTTATCGTCGAGATGGAATGCCAGATGATAGTGGTTGTCTCCACTCAGGGATTGTTGCGAGACCAAGCGGCCGTGAACATCGATGATCTTGACCCTGGCATCCATCTTCTTGCGCATGGAGAAATCCAAGTCGAACGTACCCATACTAGGGTTGGGGTAGAGGGCCGCATGCAACAGATCGCCGATCCCATTCTGGCCCGCGTCTTGGTTGAATTTTCCACTTTGGTTGACCACCGTCACCTGTTTGATCAGGGTATCGGTACACCAGGCGTTGGCCACGACGAGTCGCACTTGATAGTAGCTCGTATCGACGGTCGGATTGTCGGCAAATACGTGGAATGGATGCTGCGTGCTATCGACGCCGCCATCCCCAAAATCCCAAAGCACGGTCGTCGGTATTGGGATCGACAACTCCAAGAAATAAATAGAGTCCTCTGAATTGACCACAGTGGCGACGAGAAATTGTGCAAGCAAGGCGCTGTCTCCCTCTCCAACTGCGAGTGTATCGACAAACGTGCAGCCCGCAGAGTCGCTCAGGGTGAGAATATAGTCTCCGGTCGGCACGCCGATGAGATTGGCGGTCGTCGCACCTGTATTCCAGAGGTAGCTATAAGGCGTCGATCCTCCGAATGGCGTCACCAAGATGGAGCCATCTGCTTGGTCGCGGCATGTGACATCGACGATGGTCGCTGCAAAACTCAAGGTCGGCGGCTCGATCACGGTCACACTGCCTGTCACCGTGCAGCCGTTGTCGTCGCTCACCGTGAGACCATAGTTGGCTGCGGTCAATCCGCTGATGCTGCCCGTGGTATCGCCATTGCTCCAGAGATAATGGAATGCGCCTGTGCCACCGCTTGCCAAGGCCAATGCCGTGGCATTGGCGCTGCCTCCGCAATGCACATCGGTCGCGCTCAGGCTAGCGGTGAGCAGAGCAGGCTCGTTGATCAAGGTTGCGATGCTCACCGTGCAACCGAGCGCATCGGTGACATCGACCGAATAATTGCCGGGAGACAAGCCGCTGAGGTCTTCGGTCGTCGCTGCATTGCTCCACAGGAAGGTGTAGGGCGATGTGCCGCCTGCCGCCGTGAGGTCGATCGTGCCGTCGCTGCCGCCGTTGCACAACACATCTGTGCTGTCGATCGCCAAGGCGATCACGCTCGGTTCGGTGATCGTGGCGCTGTCGATGGCCGTGCAGCCGCCCTGGTCGGTGACCGTGACGTAGTACGTACCGAGGATCAAGCCCGTGGGATCCTCAGAAATCTGGCCCGAGGACCATACAAAGTTGTAGGGAGTCGTGCCGCCCGCCACCGTGAGGTCGATGCTGCCGTCGGTGCCGCCTCCGCAAGAGACATTCACCGCCGCATTGCTCAGCACCAATTGCGCGGGCTCTATGACGGTAAATGTATCACCCAAAGTACAGCCATTGCCGTCGGTCAAGACTACGGAATAGGTTCCGGCGACCAAGGCGCTCAAGTCTTCACTCGTGGCGCTATTGCTCCAGAGGTAGGCATAAGGCAAAGTGCCGCCGCCAGGAATGAAATCCACCGCACCGATTGCGCCGCCAAAGCAGTTCTCATCGGTCACAATGCCTGCGCTCGTGAGGGCCGTAGGCTCCGTGATCAAATGGCTCAAGAAGGCTTGGCATCCGTCAAATGCCGTCACCGTCAAGTCATAAGTCCCAGCAGCGAGGCCGGCAATCGAGAGCGTCGTCGCGCCATTGGTCCAGAGGTAGGTGAATGGCGAGACGCCACCGACAAGGCTCACGTTGATGTCGCCATTTGTGCCGCCATTGCAGCTCACATTGGAGGATGAGTCCAAGGTGACCGTCGGCGCACCGAGGTTACTCACGGCGGCAGAGATGGAGTCAAGGCAGCCATTGGCGTCGGTGACCAGCACTTTGTAGATGCCTGCCGGGATACCGAAAATGGAATCCAAAGTGCTGCCGACCGTGGGCCAGTTGTAGGTGTAGCCGGGCGTGCCGCCGCTCACGTGCGCCGCAGCCGAGCCGTTGCTCTGCCCGCAGGCGGCATCGACGGTCGTGGCTGTGACAACAATCGCGGTGGGCTCGGCGATGGTCACGGACTGCGTGGCCGTGCAGCCACTGATGTCGGTGACGGTTACGGTGAAGCTGCCGGCGCCGATGCCACTGAGGTCTTGCGTTGTTGCAGCATTGGACCATTGATAGGTGTAGGCGGGGCTGCCGCCTGTGACACTCAGGTCCACGCTGCCCGTTGCGCCGCCGTTGCAGAGCACATCGACGTGGGTCTCGGTTGCGCTCAAAGTCGTGGGCTGCGTGATCACGTACGTGGCATTGGATTGGCAGCCATTGGCGTCGGTGACCGTGACGCCGTAGGTGCCTGCGCCGAGGCCGGTCACGTCTTGGGTGGTGGCGCTGTTGCTCCAAGCGTAGCTGTAAGCGGTTGTACCGCCGCTTACGGAAATGTCGATTTGCCCATTGTTGCCGCTGGAGCAGCTGATATTTTGCTGGCTCACCAAGGTGATGCTCAGCGGCGCGGGCTCAGTGATGACGCGGCTGTCGATGAAGTTGCAGCCATTGGCGTCGGTGACGGTCACGCTGTAGGTGCCGGGGCCGAGGTTGCTTTGGCTGGATGTGGTGGCGCCATTGCTCCAGAGGTAGGTGAAGGCAGGCGTACCCCCGCTCACACTCACGCTCACAGTGCCATTGGCGGCGCCGTTGCAGGTGACATTGGTGCGGGCCATGGTGTGGAAGAGGATGGACGGCTGGGTCACGACGGCACTGGAGGTGGCGAGGCAGCCGAGGGCGTCGGTCACGGTCACATTGTAGGTGCCCGGGGCGAGATTGCTGAGGTTTTGGGAGGTGGCGGCATTGCTCCAGAGGTAGGAGAATGCGGGCGAACCGCCTGTGACGGTGAGGCTCACGCTGCCGTTGGCTGCGCCGTTGCAGGTGATATTGGTAGGTGTCGCCGTCGCGCTGATGCTCGGGGCGACGTTCACCTGCACGGTATCGGCTGCTTGGCAGCCGTAGGTGTTGGTGACCGTGACTTGGTAGGGGCCGGTGACACCGACGGTGATCGAGGCGACGCTAGCGCCAGTGTTCCAGGCATAAGTCGGGCCGACGTTGCCGGCATGGCCGGGCAATGCGGCGTTCAGGACGGCATTGGTGCCTCCGCAGATATTTCTCGTGCCACCGAGATTCACCACTGGGGCGGGAAGTTTCTCGTAGATCACGGAATCTGATGCTGTGCAGCCATTGGTATCGATGACTGCAACCCATACTGTATCGTAACCCATGACCGTATCCGTATGGGTGAGGCTGATCATCTGGGACGTGGCCAATGTGCTCCAAAGGAAACTGGAACCCGCATTTCCAGCGTCTAACAACACCAGCGTTGCCGCACAGCCAGAGACGGTATCTTGTCCCAAGGCGAGGCTCACAAAAGGCAGGCCATTGCGGGTGACATTGATCGTGTCGCGGGTAAGGCAACCGCGGTCATTGGCGATCTCCACCCACAGCGAGCTTGTGGTCGATACCCAAACCGTCTGTGTCGTGTCACCGGTACTCCAGAGATAATCGTAACCGACGCCCGACCCTGCATTGAGCAGCAGGGAGTCGCCATTGCAAAATGCAGTATCCGCTCCCAAACTGTCAATCGGCGGATTCGCACAATCGAAGTCTGCGAGCGTGTATTGAACCGTATCTGTGGTGATCCCTTGGATGCTGTTGGCGATGACTTTGTTCAAATTGGTATCGACGGTGCTGTTCACAAGGTTCCAAGTCGCGCCATTGTCGGTGGACCGGAACAGCCGCAGATTCGCCTCTTGTCCATGTCCATTGATTTCCGTGCTGTCGAGGTAGGCCGATGCGCCGTAGGCGTTCAAGATCGAGCCGTTGTTGTTGCGGACTTCATAGTACCGCTCGATGCTGCCATCGGCTGCGGTGGGCTGCGTGGAGAAAAACCGTTTCACCAAGACGGAGTCTTGCAGGTTGTTGAAGGTGAGCCCCAGATTTGCCGGGGAACTGAGTGTGCTGTTGACGAACCGCTTGGTTTGGAGATAGCCTGTCGTCCCGTAAATGCGGTTGAGATCCGATTCACCTACGATGTTGGAGGCCGTGTCTCTGCTGGTGAAGGTCACGTGATGGGTGCCGACATTGACATCCCCCGTATTCAGCTTCAGTTTGTTGTACATGGAAATCTCATTCGTCAGTGTCACCTCTTGTGTCGTGAGCACTTTCTTGACTTCCAGACTGTAAAAATTGATCTTTCCTGGGCCACCGATCTGCTGCGGATATCCTTGGTCTGCGACGACCGATCCTCTGGAGCGCAAGAGCGGATTGAGATCCTCGTAAAAAACGTTTTGGGAAAGGTTGTTGTTGATGAAGTTTCCAGTGAAATAGAATGCGGAATAGGGCACCTGATTCAATTTTCCAGCACCCGCGGCATAGACCACATTGCCGTTGAAGTACAGGGTGTCGCTGATGCCACTGAACAGCAGGTCGCACCCGATGTACAAATCCAACTGCGCCTTGACCAGTGTGGTTGGGAGTGTGAGCGCGAAGAGGACTGCAAGGAGTCTTGTTGCGAGCAAGCGAATGGGTGGACGGCAGTATTTCATTTCAATCGATGTTCATGACCCAAAATAGGCTCAGAGCTTGATGATGTAGGCGAGGACGTAGTACTTCGGGCGGTTGTCAAAGGAGTTGCCGCTGCCACGATTGTTGGTACTTGTAATTCCTGTAGTAGCAAGTAGAATTTCGGCGGTACTTTGCTCTCTCAAGAAACCAAAAGGAGCACAAGGGACAGTCGATACGTCTGCGATTGCTTTACCGCAATCGGCAGCGCTGACGGTGCTATTACCGTCAACGTGCAATTGGTGGTCATGTCCGGGATCAGTGATGGTATGATCGTGACTCGGCATTTCATTGATAGTCAGCGTCACGTCTTTGATGCCACCGCGATTGCCGATCGTGGCATAGTCGGGCTCGTTGTACTCAGTGTTGGTATATCCGCCTCCAGAACTTGACTGTTGCGTTTGGGTGCCTGCATCAATGGCCCCGACGATGAACCTCCCCCTGAGATCGGGTGCCGAACTGTAGCCATTGCACATCTGCCAACCTTCATAGACAGTGCCAATGACCCCGCGGCCGTTGGCATCAAAATTCGTGCTGGTGTTGATGGCTCCCGACCACATGACCACCGTTCCTGGGGGAACGATACCTTCCCCGATGAACTGAGAGGCTGTCACCGTGCCTGTCACGCCTACATTCCCTTTCACATCCAATCTACGGCCGCTTACCCTTGTCCTTGTACCGATACCTACCCAAGTCTGAACGATCAAACTATTTGCGGGCGGCACACTGTCTTGTGTAAAAGTCGCTGATCCAATGCTTTGGTTCCCGACGACGGTGAGTTTTGCAGCAGGATTCACCGTGGAGGCCGTGCCGATACCCACATTGCCGGGGACGCCAGAATAGATATGCGTCCCAACCACGGGGCTTGCTCCCGCGACATCCTTGCGTACCCAATCATGGTCCATTTCATACCATTCCTTCGGATTCTGATGGAAATAATAAAACTTCTGGAGCTCGTTATCAAAAAAGATCAGACCATGCGCCATGTTTTGGGTGCTGTCCAGCACGACGCGGCTACCCGAGCTAATGCTGGGCAAGATCAATCCCTTGTTGTTGCCAGGCCCTGCCACGATGTGCATCATCGACGATGGATGCGGTGTGGTGGTTCCCACCCCCAACTGGGCGAGACCCAAAGTGGGTAGGCCAAAGGCCAATGCAATGCCCAACTTTTTTGCAAGTGCCGAAATAGAAACGAAAGCTTTCATATCGATCATATTATTCTGCTTCAATCGTCAAACTGATGGGTGCAGACGTGGCAAAATTGCCTACCTTGTCAAACGCCCGGATTTCATAATAATAGGTCTCTCCCTTTTTGAGGCCTTGGTCGGTGACTTTGTAGTCTTGAACCAAGCCCGATATGGGGAGAAATTGATTTTTTCCTTCTTTGCGATAGACCATAAAGCCGATCACATCGTCTGTCTTGGGCAGGGTCCAGGTAAGCGTGGCATCGGGCTTGCCCTTGCCGTGCTTGATGGCAATGTCTTGGGGCACAGCCTTGAGCCGCATCGTGGTGATGCTGCCCGCAAATGCCTCAGACTTTTCTGATCGATTGCCTGCATCGTCTAGCGCAAGCAGGCGATAATAATAAACCTCGCCAGCCTTGATGCTACGGTCACTGTAAGCGGTGTCACGGGCACTGAGTGGGCGCTCCATCAGTGGTTTCCAAATACTATCGGGCCCATCTTCTCGCGTCGCGCGATAGACGATATAACCCGCCAAGTCGCTCTCCAAGGCGGGCATCCACACGATGCGCAAGGCATCGACCTCGTTGCGCATTACTTTGAGTGTGGGCGCTTGGGGTGGCTCAGGGTCGGGCAGTACAGCGGTGGCGGGCGCACTCTTGGGGCTGATGTTGTAATTGGTATCCATCGCCGCAATGAAATAGACAAAGTGGTTTTTGACGTTGCGGGGCAGGGTATCGTTGTAGCTATTGCTGGTAATGGGACCTGCCGAAACCTGAAGCGTATCGCTGCCTGCCTTGGTTTTGGACATGCGGTACACGATATAGCCTCTCAGGTCTTTTTCTGGATTGGG
>JANMIM010001428.1:0-4577 GCA_031375795.1 Bacteroidota bacterium | reverse complement strand
TCTGGCAGCGGCCAAGGCCCCTACCAAGTGCGATGGAATGTGCCTGGGACCTACACGGTGGGCCTCACAGTCGGTCAAGGCATTTGCACCTCGATCCTGGAGACGCACACCTTGACCGTCCATTCCAAACCCGTCATCACGCTCACGCCCACCGACCCCAATTGTTTTGGCGAATCCACCGGCAGCGTGACCTCCTCAGTGGCATTGGGAACCGCACCATACAATTATATTTGGAGCAACGGCGCCACGAGCACCAATATCAACAACCTGCCGATCGGCGTCTACAGCCTCACCCTCACCGATGGACAGGGCTGTGGCGACACGGCATCGGTGACTTTGACCGAACCGCCGCTCTTGGTGAACCAAATCGACACCGTGCAGATCATCTGCCACGGCGGCACAGGCACCATGACCGCCACCACCAGTGGTGGCTCACCAGCCTACACCTATGCTTGGTCATTTGGCGCCAACACTGCCGTTGTCACGCCCGTCGGGGGCACGCACACGGTGACCATCACCGACAGCCACGGTTGCACACTGGTGCAGAGTGCAACCCTCACCGACCCGCCCCAAATCGGGTTGCAGATCGTGGGTGACAATGAAATCTGTGTCTATGACCCCGTGGACCTCACGGCAGCCATCAACGGCGGCGTCGGCCCGTACAATTATGTTTGGACATCGATCCCCGCATTCGTCAACGATTCCAATGCCGTGTACCATAGCGACTCGGCCATGGACCTCATCTATGTCGTGGACATCGTGGACCAGCTCGGCTGCACGAGCCATGCTGAATTCAACGTGGACGTCTATTTCAGGCCCTTTGTGGATTTCGGCAGCTCCATCAGCCAGGCTTGCGACTCTGCCACCGTGACTTGGCTCAATCGTTCGCTGCCACCGGGATCGACCTTCTTGTGGGAATTCCACGACGGAACCACTACGACCTTGGAAAACCCCACCGAATGGCTCGGCAACGGCGTGTGGGGAGCCATCCTGACCGTGACGTCGCCGCAAGGCTGTGTGGGACAAAACAACATTCCCGGCTTGGTGACCATTCTCCCGACACCCGTCGCGTCGTTTGAGACCGATCCAGACATCACCATCGTCGACTACCTGCTGCTCTCGCAAGCCGAGATCATCTTCAGCAATACGTCGGCCTTCTTCGCGACGAGCGTGGACTGGTCATTTGGCAACGGTGACCATGCCTTTGAGGGCCAAGTCACCTATACCTATCCCGAGGCAGGGCAATACAACATCACGTTGACGGCCTACAATGCCTTTGGATGCCACGACGACACGACGCAGCCCCTGCTGATCCTGCCAGACCCCGCCATGTGGGTACCCACGGGCTTTACCCCCAATGGCGATGGCATGAACGATATCTTCTTGGTTTCAGGATTGGAAATCAAGACGTTCGGCATCGACATCATGGATCGCTGGGGCAAGCTCATCTTTCATTCCGACGATGTGAGCAAAGGCTGGGACGGCAATGTGAATGGCGACGCGGGCCCCGAGGGCGTCTACGTCTACAAGATCATCGCCACCACCAACACGGGGCCGGTGCAAAAAAGTGGATCGATCACGCTCATACGCTGACCGATTCGCCCGCCTGTCGATCGTCGTGTGAAATTGCCCATTCAAAAAAGGCCCATCGCCCAGCAGTCGCAACGTGTGAACGACGCGAAGCAGTGGAATATTCGTTTGCCAGGTAGCTATTTCCCATTGGCAGGCAGTCACAATTACTGATTTCTAATTTCCCCCCGATGCATTCCGGCAAAGCACTCAAGGATTACAAAGGCGATGAATCGTTTGATGCCATCGTGATCGGCTCGGGCATGGGCGGACTCACGACGGCCATCTTCCTGGCGCGCGCAGGGCGCAAGGTACTGGTCTTGGAGCGGCACTATGAGCTCGGCGGATTTACCCACGTCTTCAAACGTCGCGACTATGAGTGGGATGTAGGCGTGCATTACCTCGGCGATATGGTGAAGCCAAGCTCTGAAACGGCGAGGCTGTTTCGGTTGCTGAGCGACGGCAAGCTGCAATGGGCGCCGATGGACGATGCCTATGACCGAATCATTTTCCCAGACCGCAGCTTTGATCTGCTGGCAGGCATGGACCGGATGAAGGCACAGCTCAAGGAATGGTTTCCCGGGGAATCCGCCGCGATCGACCGGTATTATGAATTGCTGCCGCTCATGACGGGCAGCCGATCCAAGTTCTACTTTGCCGAGAAGGCAATGCCCAAGCCGATTGCCGCACTTTTTGGCGGATGGATGCGCAAAGGCTGGCTCAAATATGCAGGCAAGACCACCGCGCAGGTGCTCGACGGCCTCACGCAAAATCAACAACTACGCGCCGTGCTCACCGGGCAATGGGGAGACTATGGATTGCCGCCCAAGCAGAGCAGCTTTGGTGTGCAGGCCATGGTCGCGAGCCATTACCGACACGGCGCCTGCTACCCCGTCGGCGGCTCGGCGCAATTTGCCGAAACAATGGTGGCCCACCTCGAGCGGCTCGGCGGCAAGGTGTTGCTCCGCGCAGAGGTCACCGAAGTCCTGGCCCAAGACGGCCGCGTGACGGGGGTGCTCATGGCCGACGGCCGCAGTTTCCATGCCCCGACGGTCGTCTCCAACGCAGGCTACCTCAACACCATGACCAAGCTCATGCCCGCGCAACAGCGGCTCGGCCTCGCCGACATCGAGGCCATGGGGCTCTCGCCCTCGGTCGGCCACGTATGCCTCTACATCGGCCTGCGCAAGACAGCAGAGGAATTGCAGCTCCCCAAGACCAACTTGTGGGTCTACCCGGGCTATGATTACGATGCCCAGGTCGCGCGTTACCTGAAAGATCCGAGCTCGGCCTTGCCATTGGTTTACATTTCATTCCCATCGGCCAAGGATCCCGACTTCCTGCGGCGCTACCCCGGGCGCTCCACCATCGAGATCATCTCGGTGGCGCCATGGGAGTGGTACAGCGCCTGGGAAGACAAGCGTTGGAAGAAACGCGGCGAGGACTATGAGGCCGACAAGGAGGCGATGTCCCAGCGGCTCCTCGAGGAACTGTACCGGCAAGTGCCCGCCACCAAGGGCTTGGTCGATTACCATGAACTGAGCACCCCGCTCTCGACACGCCACTTCTCCAACTACGCGCATGGCGAGCTGTATGGCCTGGCCCATACACCTGCCCGATTCCTGCAGCGCAAGCTAGGCGTGCGCACCCCCCTCAAGGGATTCTGGATGACCGGGCAAGACGCCGTGAGTTGCGGCGTGGCGGGGGGAATGTTTGGAGGGGTACTGTGCGCATCGGCGATTTTGATGCGCAACGTGATCGCGGATGCCAAGTAGCAGTCCGTGTCGGGTTGTCACCTGCTCAAAACGGCCGTGCATTGATCCACATTTGCGCCTGAACTGTGCTCCAGGATCTGATAGGTCAGGTTGATGCGGGTCCCGTCACCGTTGATCGTACCAGTTGTGCAAACGATGTCCTTGGAGGATGTGATGGGCTGCCGCGCGATGGTGAAGGTCGTTCCGCCATTGCCAATGACGCAGGTCACTGCCATGACCGGCACACCGGCGCCCAACCAAAGTCCGTTGAAGGTGGCCTCGCTAGTGCGCGTGGCGCTAGGACCCACCACGACGGAATAGGGAAGGACTGGGCCTGCAGAGCAGGTCTCCGTATTGGAGTAGAGCCCGTCGAAATTCGCATTGGGGGCTGCGCCGCCGCCCGACCCGAGGGCCACCTCGGAAGTGAAGGAGGACGTTTTCCCGCCTTTGGCTTCTACGATGAGTGTCACGGAATGGGATCCGCCAGTTGCATAGGTGTGCTGTGGCGTGGCAATCGAGGAACTGCTGCCATCGCCAAAGTCCCAGCTGTAGGTCGAGGCATTGACGCTGCATGTGCCGTCAAAGTTGACTTTGTAGCCCAGCACATCTTTTGTGAAGCAGGCTTCGGGTTCCTTTTTGCAAGCATTCAGCGTCGCGAGTGCAAGCAGCAAAAACAAAAAATGATGATTCTTCATTAGATGGAAATTTGATGGGTGTTTAATAATTGTCGACTCAAACATAGCATGAAAATTGCACAATGAAAACGCTCTCCATGAAAATAGGGAGGTGCGTACATGGATCGCAAATTCAGTGGCAGCGGCGTGCTGAAATTCAAAAGCAAAACTGTCGCCGATGAATTCCAGCATCCGATTTTGTTTCACGAAAGTGGCAAATGCAATGATTTGTCGCGCGGTTATGCGATTTTTGGAAAATAAAAAATGGAAGCTTCAATTAATTGTAAATGAGTGATTTATGTCTAAAATCACTCATTTTGAAAAATTAAAAATCATTTCATTTTCCCGCAACGAGGCTCAGCACAAAACCGATCATCTCCTGCAATACATTTGCCTTGTCGGGCTCATTGTGAATCTCATGGACCATGCCATCCCACAACTTGAATTGATCTTTTGAAGTGAGGCTTTTCGCAAATTCAACCGAACCTGAAGGCAGGGTGACTTGGTCCTCGGCGCCGTGCATGAGCAGGAGTGGGACGCTCACTTTGGCCGCATTTCCCAAGGCATATTGCGCTGCCGC
>JANMIM010001422.1:0-3560 GCA_031375795.1 Bacteroidota bacterium | reverse complement strand
CGATAATCGCTTGACTGCCGCCATTCAAGAAAAATGACCGCACAGCATAGCTCATTTCTGAGCCGACAGACAATCCGCCAAATCGTGTTTCATACTCGGCATAATTGTAGATGGTGATCGGTTCATTGATCGGGCCCCTTTTGGCTCTCCCGACAAACGCCGTCACCGATGTGCTCACTCCTACGATGGTTCTGACACCGCTGGAGACTTCTCGCACATATACACCAGGATAAGTGGGTGTTACCGCCATTCCTTTAGATGATTTGAGGTGAATAATTGAATTCCGTGCACAGGGCCCATCGCTGGAATCATCCTGTGCTTTGACAACAATTTTCATGCATTCCCATTTCATCTCCAAATGCCATCGGAGCAACGGTCGTATACGGGAACGAACGGTAAATGTGGGGGATTTGCGGTTTTTGGGGAGGGGACGGATCGCTGGGCGATTCGTATCTCATGCCAAGGTCAAGCCACTATTTTGCAACGTCACAACGTCACCCAAACCCATTGCATCGTCGTTGTATCATACTTGCCATACATGATCACGCCCGTGTCCTTCATGAAATGAAACATATACCCGCCCTTTTCCGCAATAATTTGGAAATACTGCACTGTCTGGGTCGGGGCACCCTTGGTTGCGTAGCCGATTTTGTTGAAAAAGGCCAGCATCGCTTCCAGCTTTTGAGCGGCAGTGAGTCCCTGCATGGACGACAAGATCTTGCCCGCATCCAGCATCTTACGCGCATTGCTGGTCACACCTGCGACCTGGGCAAACAAATCATCGGCCACCGTGGAAGCCTTGAAGACCACTGTCGCAGCTGCACCTGTACCTGCGGTGCGGTATCCTGCCCTGAGACGTTGGCTGATGATCGGGGCCACACTTGACCTTGGGATCGGTTTGGAAAGCGTGAGCGTCGACGATCCAGCCGCTATCACAAAAAGCACGGCTGGCATGGCCGCGTCCAGCAATTGCAAAAAGGCTTCGTTCATCCGGAGTTCTGCCTCTGCCCTGACCCTCCAGAGGTTGGGCAGCGTCGCGGAGTTCAAACTGGCTGGAATAATGCGGTCGCCCGGACCCAAGTGCGCATCTCTCAGCGCTTCCATCGACGAGTATGCAGGATCCTTTTGCTCGACGATGTCATAGAGGTTGAAGTCAATGATGGTGCCATCGCTGTATTCCAGTATCACCCAGGTACTGTCGCCGCCGCCGTCGACCCTGCGGTAATCCAAATCGTAATATGCCTTGGTAAAAAAGTCAAGATATTGGCTGCCCGGCAATTGGTCCGTTTCAGGATCGCGTTGTATTTGTTTGGGGGCAATGCCGTGGTTCTGTTGCACGGTATGGGTCAGCTCATGCGCCAGCAGGTGCTTGCCCTGCTCGGTGCCCGGTTGGTATTGCCCGGCATTAAAATAGATGTCGTTGCCGACGGTGAATGCCTTGGCACTGATCTCCCGGCTCATTTGCGTCGCATAATCACCGGTGTGGATGCGCACGCCCCCAAAATCATGCCCGATTCCCTGCTCCATCGCTTGTCGGGTTGGCCCATCCAGCCTTTGGCCCCCGCCCCGGGTCGACTGGATCTGGCTGCTGAGTTGGCTCGAGGCTACAGGGGGAGCCGAGGGCGACTGAACCTTGCGCTGCACCATTTCGTCCTCGCAGCCGGCACACTTGCGTTGTATGCTGTCAGGTGATTGCTGGCCCACGCCCGCAAACGCTAGCCCGCTCGCAGGACCCCTCACCACACGGTCAGCCACGGCATCGGCCTCCTGCTCCATCGCATCGTGGGGCGAGCCAATTTCCAACTTCGCTTGGATCATGCCGGCGCTCGACCAGACCGCCGTCGATGGAAATGCACCTGACAGCGGGTGCCCAGCATGTTGCCATTGGGTAGCATCAGCAACAATGTCCCTTCCTTTGCTCCCAAGTTGGGTCTTGGAGGATTGTTGCGTATTTGGAACGGAAGACTTGTGGGAAACTGATTTCACATCGATGCGCATGCCTTGATAAGCCAAACCTGCAAGTTCGGCTACTTGGATCACGTTTGCAATAGGTGTCGGAGCAACGGTCTGATGCAGGCGTGAGTGGTTCCCGAAGGTCACTTTGCGGTAGATGGGTTGCCACATCTATGCACTACCTTCTCGTTCTAAACTGTCGAAACCCCTTACCTAAACCACATCGATTTTTGGCAGTTGAACGAAAGTTTTTCGTTGGCGAATCACCAAGAATACTTCGAACTCGCTTACCTAAAAGGGCTGCAATCGCTTGTAGAGACACCTTACGTTAATCAAAAATGTCATAATCATTGCCTGAGAAGTCAAATCTTAGGTGGGTGGTGGAAGTGTCTGGGGTGGGAATACTCCTGGGGCTGGGGCTGGGGATGTGCCTGGTGCCATAGCTGGTACTGGGACAGGTCCTGGGGCTGGAATCGGCAGCCCAGCTAAGATCGCGGCAATGATTGCTATCAACAACAAAATGGCCGCTGCGTTCGTAACGACCGCCCAATCGGTCTCTACACAAAGTTCATAGACAATAAGGCCGGGCGCGTGTCGCCGCACCTTGAGATAGAAACGAATCGGAGTTCCGGCGATGGTAGTGCTAGCAATGTTGATGATCGTGGTCGGTACATAGGTGGTACCCAGCAAGTAGGGTAGAGAAAACCTCCTCATATACCAGTCGATGATCCCGATTTTGGTAACACCCGCAAGAATTCCAGTCCGCGAAGCAGGCTTTATTTCATCAAATTCTTGCAAGGCAGCGGTGTGAATCACCATATCTGGTCTTGGTAGGGAGGTGGTGGTTACCGCAACTTTTGCCCAAGTCGGCATCGATGGGTTTTTTCCAATGATAAACCGAACATAACGGGGATCGATTGGGCCAGCAAACGAATCATCAAAGTAGGCATTCCTGCCCCGTACGGCATGCATGATGCGCTTGTAGTCATCTTCGATGAGTTTTTCCGCCAATATTCCCAAACCTGGAGCCCCCGTCGGACCAATCCACGCCATCGGGGAGTAGCATCGTTCACTTATCGTTCTTTGTATCCTGAGGTTGTCAGTCGTTTTGGGGCGGATGGATTGGCCACGCCCCTGCTGCACCGTATGCACCAGCTCATGCGCCAGCAACCGCGTTCCCGCCTGCGAGGCAGGCGCATACTGCCCGGCATTAAAATAGATGTCGTTGCCGACTGTGAATGCCTTTGCGCTGATCTCGCGGCTCATCTGCGTCGCGTAGTCACCCGTGTGGATGCGCACGGCCGAGAAGTCGTGGCCGATCGTACGCTCCATCTGGCGGCGGGTCTCCCCGTCGAGGCTGCTGCCGCCGCCTTTGGTATTCTGGATCTGGTTGCTCAGCTGCGTGCTCGCCAGATTGCGCGCGGCAGGAGCGGTCGTGGGCGCAGTGCTGAGCTTGCGCTGGATCGGCTTTTCCTCCTCCTCGCAGGCTGCGCACTTGCGCTGGATCGTTGCGGGATTTGCATTCGCCTTCACATCGATGCCGTCGCTACCGTCCATGGCCATGCGTTGCACGACTTGGTCGGCGACCGCGTCGGCCTCTTGCTCAT
>JANMIM010001375.1:0-1085 GCA_031375795.1 Bacteroidota bacterium | reverse complement strand
CCCTCAAACATGTATCGATTTACAAAGGAGTTTAGATCAAAATGTGTATTCGGAGAACTCATTGGACTTCAAATTGAACGAGTAAATTACGAAAATTCGGCAAACAAGAATTAAGCGATTGCTTGATCGCTAGGAGTTCCGCCAAAGAAATTGGATTGGAACTCGATCACGTTTCCATCGGCATCTTTCGCCACCTTGGGCGATAGGTCTGGACTTTCCGACCTATACAAAAACCGCTTGTAGGCTTCCATATCCATGTCCTTGAGGCTTCCATTATCGACGACTTCCCTTCTAACGTCTTTCCAAAAATCGGGGAAGCGCAAAGAATCGTCCTTGGCGAAATTGACCACATTTCCAGAACCCTTGTCAGGAGCAAGACCTTTGTTGAGAAGTACGCCAAGTTCCAGGCCTGTTACAGTCATGTCCTCTTCCATATTTTTGCCATTCCTGAAAATAGTGCCTGGAAGCATGGGATCACTGATAAACCGAATGATGTCCCCACGATCCACAGCAGCTTGCAGCCAAGCATTGTTCTTGGCCCAAGACCAGTCGGCAATGTCCAGCACGTTCGTCCCGCCTTGGTTTTCGCCCACCTTCGCGTCTTTTTGGAAGCGGGTATAGTTGGTGCCAATCGGCATGTTCATGGCTCCCCTGAACCCGTCTGGATGCTTGGCTGCATCCACGGCCCTGCCTAGAACCGTCGTGGTTTTCCTGGGATTCAGGATGATGGTTTTCCCAAAGTCGTCGTAAGGAATCACGGCCCGAATGCCGATGCGATCACCGTCTTGGGCAAGCTCCAAAAAGCCGCCCAGCTTCTTTCCGTCTGCATTGGTGTAGCTGAAACCCTCCAAAACGGCAAGGGAAACCGCATCTGGACTCGTGAGCCAGTCGCCTTTCTCATAGAAGTCGGCAAGGATCGTGGCCATTTGGGACACAAGCCCAAGGCGTTTCACAGTCGGCCAAAGCTGTTGCCATTCTTCGGGCGCAAACCGAGTGCTTGCGGCGAGTATTTGGGCTGCAATTGGATGGGGCAATGCCTCGATCTCGTCACCGCTCAAGCCTAGCCGCTCCAAGTCGGCTTGCTG
>JANMIM010001317.1:0-3507 GCA_031375795.1 Bacteroidota bacterium | reverse complement strand
AGCGGAATCTGCTGAGGCGGCATAAGCATCGGCATTGCAGGTAGCGAATCCTGCCTTTGATCCAATCCTCCTGCTTTCAATTGATGATGGCAGGAGGATTGGTCGTTTTGGGGGTATTTGTTGAGGTTGTGAATGCAAATTATGCTCACGCTTGCAACGCCAGCGCCATAATTCGCTTCTTGTGGTCTGGAAAAAGCGAATGCGGCGATCCGATCACCGCCTAGTTTCTCATGAATTGTTTGGGTATTGCGGGGGCAGGTCAAGCCCGACAATGGAATGCCTCGGGCCCTGCATCGACATGCCTTGCGACGGATACGATCAGGAAAGCAATTTGAAAGCGAGAATCACCAGGCCGACCAAAAACATGAGGATTGAGATCTTGTTGATCGTGTGCATCGCCCGCAAGTTGAAGCCATTGCTGCCGTCGGCAGGTGCCTCCTGTTTTTTGAAGGTGATGTAGGAAACAATTTTTCGCCAGATTTCCATGGAGATTTTCGGATTGCCTCAAAGTTAATGGATTCTCAAACAATGTGTGCCAAGGTTTTCAAAATCGATGTCGCAGGGACGTATTGCGCTTATCCCCAATCGGCACCGACATGTAGGCCATTGCGCCACGGCTTCTTTGCAAAGGTTTGTCATGCCTCCTTCAACAATCAATCCATGCAATTTTGTGGGAGCTTCTCTGTCAGCAAAAAAAAACTCCGAGCGATGCCCGGAGTTTTTTTTGAGTGTTGAAATCGGAGTGAATTACTTCGTGCCGAGTTCAAACTGGATTCCTTTTGCTTTGTACCATTCAGGTGTGGCATAGGAATAGGTATTGGTTTTGCCATCTTTTTTCCTTCTAGCAAGGGTGCCCTTGAGGAAGAGGATATTGATGGTGCTACGCACAGAATTGAACTTGTCTTTGCCTACGCCCGTTCCAGTTGCGACATCGATTGGCTCCAATTCGCCTTTTGTGTTGAAGAGTTCAAGCACTTTGGCGGTCAAGGAGTTGCCTTTGTCGGTTTTTGTACCGGGTTTTGGTCCGCGAGGGGCCTTATCAGCCTTTTTTTTTACTTCAGGCTTCGCCTTGGCAACTTTCTCCGCTTTAGGAGCTTTGTCGGCCTTGGCCGGCTTGGCAGTAGCCGAAGCGGCAGTCGTGTCAGCCTTTGGGGCTGTGCGCTCGACGATCTTGCTTACGGTTTTTGCGGCGACCTTTGCAGCCTTGGGAGCTTTTGGAGCCTTAGGGGCTTTTGGTGCCTTGGGAGCTTTTGGAGCCTTAGGGGCCTTGGCAGCCTTGGCCACGGGAGCCTTGGCAACGGCAGCCTCCGCGGGAGCCTTGGCGGCTGCAGCGGTTACAGGAGCGGCAGGCTTGGCGGCCTTAGGAGCCTTGGGTGCTTTTGCAACCTTTGGAGCTTTAGGAGCTTTAGGAGCTTTGGGAGCCTTTGGCGCCTTAGGGGCTTTGGGAGCCTTAGGAGCCTTGGCTGTTTTTGCAGCAGGGGCAGCTGCTACGGCAGGAGCTGAGCTCGCAGCTGCCGCTTTGACACCTGGCTTGCGACCTGGCTTTTTCTTTTCGACCGGTGCTGCTGCAGCGGCTGGTGCTGCAACTGCAGCGCTCACAGGAGCAGCTTTCTTTGGACGGCCTCTACCGGCACCTTTTGCTGCCGACTCCACTTTGGGAGCCTTCTTGGCTGCACCAGGTTTTGGTCCACGTTTGCCGCCTCCGACTTTTTCCACTGCAGGTGCGCTTTTCTTGCTGACACCTTTGTAGAAATCGACGGTGCTGGACAACTGTGATTGTTGACCTTTCAACGTAGCGATTTTGGACTCAAGTGATTGAATCTCGCCGGCAATGCGCTTTACCTCTGCTTCGAGTACTTTTGTAATATCGTTGCTCATTTCAAACTATTATTTTTTTCCAGATTCAGAAAAAGCCCCTAGATGAGCAAGGGCCTTTGAAGCCATGAATTTACTAGTGTTTAATTAAATGCAAAACTGGCTTTCAAGAAATTGATGTTCAAATGTCGTCTGTTTTGTTGCGCTTTGCCCATCAATCGATTGCGATTGATGCTTGCCGTGGAGGTGAACCTTTTCAAAAACGCCATTTTTAGGCATAATTGGGCCGTTTTTTATTGATTTTTGAATTGTGGGATGTCGGCTAAAAAAAGCTACAATTTTTTTTGTCTTCGGGGGATAATTGTGAAATTTTTTTTCGACTTCGTGGAATTAATGCGCGGAATCCAGTGTTTTTGCGCCTGATTCACCGATGTCGTTGAGAAATGTAAGGTGCTATTGCGTTGTGGAGCGCGATCCTCCACTTATTGCGGTTGCTAATAAAAATGGACTACTTTGTTTGCGCTCAGATTTTGGTCTTGAGCTATGGGATTTGTGCCAAATCAAAACATTATGCTCATTTTTGCGCCCTTCGATGGTACGCTGAGGCCTCTGGTTAATTATGGGTTGTGAAATCACATTCCTCGCAATGTATGGGCTGCAAAGTATGGATTGCCGATTTGGTTGGCTGAATGCGCAAATATTGTGCATTCGGCAGTGTGAGAAGGTATGGTCATGCTTTTGGGCATGGGATGTGCATTGCTCATCGCAAAAAGCCCAAATCTTTTTCCTGATCGAGCCACCAACCCGTAATGCTGTATCGTTGGACATGGGTGATCAAGACCTCATGCTCAAATTCGTCGCTGAGAAAACAAACAAACCGACCTGAAATCGGGCTGATGTCGATGCTGGATTCTTGATCGATTGAGGGCAGGTACATGCGCAATTCGCCGCCGTCTGCCTGTTTCCAATCGGCATTCAAGTAGAAAATGAAGGTGAATTTGCGATTGCCGTTGCCCTTGAGTTGGTCGCGGTGTCGCTTGTAAAATGCATTGGGGGCATAGGCCGCAAAGTGTGCCTCGTAGTCGCGGATGCCGGCGTAGCAGCTGCGGTTGAAATAGACCATCAATGTGTGCAGCTGATGCAGGAACGCGTCTTCTATTTTGGCTTCATCCGACTTCTCGATCCAGAAAATCTCATCGCCACGGATGGTTTCATTGCGCTGGTATTCGCTACCCATGCCGATGCCGGCTTTGCGCAAAAGGCCTTTTGCCTGCAATGCCTGCATTCCGAGCAGCAGTATTTTGCAACTTGGGGCATCCATGAAATCATCCATCACCGCATATCCCGATGCGTGGATCGAGGCCGCCAACAATTCAAATTTGGCTTCGTATTCTTGCGATGACGTCGCCATATTGAAAAAGATGCGTGAGGAAAAAAAAGAAGATCAGCCGTTCTGTCCGAGGCCTTGATCCAAAGGCTTCACGATCTGCAAGCGTGACCCATTGAAGGCGTGGTGCAGCAAGTCCACGACCAAAAGCAAGACTGGATACATCATTGCGCCGCCCGACTCATGCTCCAATGCGCCGGCAGACTCCATCAAATGCAATTCGTGTGCAGCAAAATCCAGCAGCAAGGGCTGCTCGGAACTGTCGAATGCTTTCTCGATAATGTCGGGCATCTCCTCATCGGTTG
>JANMIM010001307.1:0-7066 GCA_031375795.1 Bacteroidota bacterium | reverse complement strand
GCTTCATGACCAAGGACCTCGCGCTGCTCATCGGCCCGGACCAGGCCGGGCCGATGCAGCGTAGGTCATCCTTTGATGGTAAAGATGGGCTCGAGCTCCGCGACGGCTCCGACAAGCCCTGCCTCCGTCTGGGTATCGATCACAGGCGCGATGTCCTTGAAGGCCCAAGGCGCCTCCTGCTTCACATGCTCCTCCCATTTCTGGATGATGTCTCGGCGCCCACGCAACTTGGGATCCCGGGGATCGACAGGCGTGATGATCTTGAATTCCTGCATGAATCGCTGGAAATCGGACTCACTTGCCTTCATCGCGTGCCCTCTGGACATTGCGCGCCCTGCCCCATGGCTCGCACTGCTCATGCTGCGAACATCGCCCAATCCACGCATCACATAGCTGGATGCCCCCATGGAGCCAGGAATCAGGACGGGTTCACCGGTCCATGCAAACGGCGATCCGGTCATGGCTTCCATGCCACGTGCTGGCGTGGCTCCCTTGCGATGGACAAAATGATCGCCATCTTGCCAGACCAGATTGTGGCCCGAGTCCCAAAGCAAACGAAATGCGCGGTCACCCATTGCTTCCTCAAAAATGCGTCGCAGCATCATGCTCAAAAACAGGCGGTTGCCGTATGCGAAGTTGGCAGCGTTTGCGAGTGCTTGCTTAACTGCATCAAAGGCCGCACTGTACTTTCCTGCGGTTGGCAGCGGAAGAATCCCGTTTTCAGGCTTCGGGATCGACTTGGGATAGATTTCCTGGAGCAGCATGTGGGCGTAGCCAGAAGCTGGGTAGCCGATGCTGACCGAGCCGGTGTGGATCATCACGACCACAGCACCCGCCTTGAGTCCCCACGCAAATGCCGTGTTGGCGTCCAGGATCTTCTTGACTTGCTGGACCTCGACGAAGTGGTTGCCGCCACCGATCGAACCAATCTGAGCGTCATACCGGACGTCGTCATGGTCCGTGTAGTTGGAAAGCCCTTCGGAAATGCCGTCGGTTTGCATTTGTCCGCCTTCACTCACGTGCTCCAAGGCCGCCAATTGCTCGTCTTTGCGAAAATGCCGCCAAATACCCTGTTCGCCGAGCTTGTTAGAGGTTTCCCACAAACCAGGCAGGCCGTCTCGCAACAACGCGATCTTTTGGGTCGGGTGGAGCGCAATCTCCCTCGCTCCCTCAAAGAAAACATGCCGGATTCGCTTTTCAAGCCGGGGGAGATGTTCGCGCACTTCCTCCGCCGTCCAGTCTGTGAGCATCAGACGCATGCCACAATTCACATCGCGGCCGATTGCCTGAGGGGTCATGAATCCTCTGGTTTTCAAAACGGTCCCAATAGGAATGCCAGAGCCCTTGTGAAAGTCGGGGGTCACTGCGATCTCCTCAATTCCCGGGTTGTCGACACCGAAAAAATCGGGGTCGGCTGCTGCGATGCGGTCCACGGTCTCTTGCAACTCAAGCAGACCCTGCAGTTCCTCGATGGCCGCTTTTTCGACTTTGACATCCGCGTTTGCAAAGACGCGAACAGGAATATCGTGTTTGTTGAGCAATTCCAGCTCAACCGATGAAATTCGATTCATTGGATTAGCAAATAAGGGATTGGATCCCGGTGGTTTTGGAACGGAAAATTTATTGATTTTTTTGCAGCAAAACGATGTGCATGGAAACCTGGGCTTCCTTTGGAAATGCAACCAAGCGATCACTGAAAAGAATGCTCGCATTACAGCGAGGTAGATGGGTGCACGAAACATAACCTTACGTAAAGGTCAGCAGCTGTAGGCGTGCATTCGGCAACAAATGTACGACGATCATCCAACGTTCCCTCCCATCTTCGCTGAAACGTCCAAAATTGCGTGCGAGAAGCAAGTTCCCGGATATGGACAGCGCGCGGAAGGCTAAAACCAAACACCGCAGTAGATGACTGACATATAAAATCAGGTTCAATGGCGAATCAAGAACTCTTTAGGTCAGCCCGGAATTGTTGCCCATAATTTCTATGGATCGTTGTTGTAGTTTTCAGACTGTTCATCAATTTCCAGGATGATCACCGGCAACCGCGTTCCAGTAGCACAGTCAGGAATCATGTTTCCCTGGCATTGCATACCTGGGACTCGAAGATCCTTGCGGAACAACATTGCTGAATCTTGATTTTCAAAATCAAGTGGAACAAACTCATGGGTCGTTTCGAACTCTTCTCTTTCCATTTTCTTCCGCCTCTAGTTCAATGCAAAGATCAGTAGCTATTTCGATTTATGCAAGCATTTTTGTAATTATTTTTAGCTTTTTGTTGTATATTTTTATTCAAAAGGCGACAAACTTGACTTCAATCCAACGAGAAAGGAATAAATATTGGCTAAAAACCGTGCTCAACACTGATATTGCAGTTCCTTGCCCAACAATCTCGGCAGGGCCTTGTTTAGCTCTAAAAGGAATAGAAATTGGGATACGCTAGCCTACGAGAATGTGTCAACGACCTGGAAAGGCACGGCCATTTGGTCAGAATCAAGGTCGAAATGGATCCTTACCTTGAGATGGCCGAGGTCCAGCGGCGGGTATATGAAGCGCAAGGGCCTGCCATTTTGTTTGAAAATGTAAAAGGTAGCCCATTTCCCGCAGTCTCCAATTTGTTTGGGACGATCGATCGGAGCCGGTTCATGTTTCGCGATACGCTTGCGGTCATGCGCAAGGTGATGGAACTCAAGGCAAACCCAACCTCCATTCTGAAAAACCCATTCCGCTATTGGAATGTTCCGCTTGCCGGCATTCATGCGCTTCCTGGGAAAAAGTGGTTTGCCGCACCCGTGATGGCAGGCAAAACCACCCTCGACAAACTCCCTCAGATTAAATCATGGCCAATGGACGGAGGTGCCTTCATTACATTGCCCCAGGTCTACTCGGAGGATCTGCTGCATCCCGGGCCGATGAAAAGCAACCTTGGCATGTACCGCGTGCAGCTTGCAGGAAACGACTACAGGCCCAATGAGGAAATTGGATTGCATTATCAAATTCATCGGGGGATCGGAGTGCACCACGCCGAGGCGCTGCGTCAAGGCAAACCCCTAAAAGTCAGCATTTTTGTTGGTGGCCCCCCCTCCCATACGTTTGCAGCCGTCATGCCGCTACCTGAGGGTTTGGCCGAGGTCATGTTTGCGGGCATGCTTGGGGGCAGACGTTGGCGGTACAAAAAGCATGATGGATTCACGATCAGTGCAAATGCAGACTTTTGCATCACGGGCACGATCGAAGGATTCACGAAACCAGAAGGACCATTTGGGGACCATCTGGGCTATTACAGCCTGCAGCATCAGTTTCCGGTGATGCGTGTGGAATCTGTCTTTCACCGAAAGGATGCGATTTGGCCCTTTACGGTGGTGGGGCGACCGCCGCAAGAGGATACGAGCTTTGGGCACTTGATCCATGAAATCACTGAACCCGTCGTGCCCACTGAAATAGCGGGCTTACAGGCGATGCACGCCGTGGATGCCGCTGGTGTGCATCCGCTCCTGTTGGCAGTCGGGTCGGAACGCTATGTGCCTTATCACCAACGTAAACCACAGGAAATCCTCACCATCGCCAACGCTGTCTTGGGGTTCAACCAAGCAAGTCTTGCAAAATACTTGATGATCGCAGCTGGCGAAGACGAACCAGATATCCACGACATTGGCGCCTTTATCCAACATATCTTGCAACGCATCGATTGGACCCGAGACTTGCATTTCCAAACCCGCACCACGATCGATACGCTTGACTATTCAGGGACTGGCATCAACGAGGGCTCAAAGGTGGTAATGGCGGCGGCCGGTGAACCGATCCGGCAACTTGACCAGGCATTGTCCCCCAATATGGGACAGCTTCCGGCTGGTTTTCATTCTCCCAGAATCGCTCTTCCAGGCGTCGTGGTGATCTCATCGCCCTCATTCAAAGACCCATTGGCTGCGCAAGCGGCTGCCGCACAGCTGTGTGAATACTTGGAACATCCGCATTGGCCGGCTGGGTTGCCGCTGGTGGTGATGGTGGATGATGCAGAATTTGCATCCGCGAAGCTCAATAACTTTCTCTGGGTCACATTTACCCGCTCCAATCCATCACATGACATCTATGGGGCACACAGTTCTGTTGTGTACAAGCACTGGGGATGTCGCGGGCCATTGGTGATCGATGCAAGAATCAAGCCCCACCATGCGCCACCACTGGTCGAAGACCCGGCGGTGAGCAAACGGGTAGATGCGCTTGCAGCAAAGGGGGGACCTTTGCATGGGATCATTTGAGCTTTGGCTTGGCTACAACCCACATTGAATCACGCAGTATCTGGATCAAAATGCAAAGAGGCCCACTCATGATGAGTGGGCCTCTCTATTTTACATCCTCGACGCAGA
This sequence comes from Bacteroidota bacterium, assembly GCA_031375795.1. Classification (GTDB taxonomy): domain Bacteria; phylum Bacteroidota; class Bacteroidia; order J057; family JADKCL01; genus JADKCL01. Next base: position 2,699 of record JANMIM010001307.1, on the reverse strand, counting down.
TTTATTCCGCGTCGCCTGGCGTTTCTTCTGTAACATCGACAGCTGGCTCTTCGACAACTGGCGTGACCGTTGGTTCAACAGCTTTTGCCTCTTTTGCGAGCTCGACCTTTGGGGCTTCTGCTGCAGGCTTGGCGGCGCTGGCCGTTGTCGCAGTCTTCTTGCGACGGCGGCTGGACTTCTTCTTGGGCTTCTCGGTGATGAATTCGTTGAAGTCAACGAGTTCGATCAGGGCCATCTCGGCGTTGTCGCCTTGACGGTTGCCGATTTTGAGGATGCGTGTGTATCCGCCTGGACGGTCGCCGACTTTCGCTGCCACCTGACCAAACAATTCCTTCACAGCCTCTTTGTTCTGGAGATAGGAGAAAGCAGTACGACGTGAGTGCGTAGTGTTGTCCTTGCCCCTGGTAATGAGCGGCTCCACATACTGGCGCAGGGCTTTTGCCTTGGCAACAGTTGTGAAAATGCGCTTCTTAGGGCTTACGAGGAGGGCGATGGACATGTTCTTCATCAGCGCCTTCCGGTGGGCCTTTGTGCGACCCAAATGATTAATCTTCTTTCCGTGTCTCATTACATATTGTTTTTACGAACCATGGCCGTCAGCATACCCTATTCGCAGGGGCTCAATCCGACAAGGCGGAGAGCAGCTGGGCACCATAGCCCGGATAAATACTCTTTAATCTTCGTCGAGGTCGTACTTGGATACATCCATGCCGAAGCTCAAGCCTTTTTCAGCTACCAATTCCTCCAACTCGCTCAAGGACTTCTTGCCGAAGTTGCGGAACTTCAGAAGGTCAGCGATGTTGTAGCTCACGAGGTCTCCCAGTGTTTTCACTTCTGCTGCCTTGAGGCAGTTGAAGGCGCGCACGGAAAGGTCGAGATCGGTCAGCGGAGTTTTCAGAATCTTGCGCATGGCAAGATAATTTTCGTCGACTGGATCTTCCTTGGGAGCGTCTTCGGCCACCGGCATGATCTTGTCGTCGGTAAACAACCACAAGTGTTTCACCAAAATATTGGCTGCCTCCTTGAGTGCATCTTCTGGATCGATGGTGCCGTCGGTGTGCACCTCCATCAAAAGCTGCTCATAGTCGGTACGTTGCTCGACGCGAAAGTCTTCAACCTTGAATTTGACATTCTTGATCGGCGTGAAGATCGAGTCGATGGCAATTTCGCCAATCTGTGCATTCGGATCTTTGTTCTCGTCGGCTGGGCGATAACCACGTCCCTTGCCTACGGTGAGCTCGATGTCGAATTGGGTATTTTTGTCGATGTGACAAATGATGTAATCGGGGTTGGTGATCTCGTAAGCATTGGTATGCTTGGCAATGTCACCAGCGGTGAACACCTCTTTGCCCCTTACGGACACAAAGATTTTGTCGTCACCGTCGATCACCTTCTTTAGCCTGACACCTTTGAGGTTCAACACGATGTCGGTGACGTCTTCGACGACACCTATGACCGTAGAAAACTCATGGTCTACGCTGGGGATCTTGATCGACGTGAAGGCGTAGCCTTCCAACGATGAAAGAAGAACCCTCCTCAGGGCGTTGCCGACGGTGATGCCATAGCCTCTTTCGAGTGGACGAACCAGAAACTTCCCGTAGAAGTCGCTGTCCTTTTCCATGACCACCTTTTCGGGAATTAGAAATTCAAGCAGTGCCATATTTGCTAATACTCAGTCGAATTCGAGGTGAAGAACTAAAATTACTTGGAATACAATTCCACGATGAGGTTTTCCTTGATGTTCTCAGGGATCTGCTCACGCTCTGGATATTGGAGGAAGGACCCTTTGAGGGACATGTTATCGACTTGCAACCATGGGAATGAGTTGCGGCTGCCACCTTTGACGACTTCGAGTGCTTTGCTTTTGAGGCGAACTTCGACGACATCTCCAGGGCGCAACAGTGCTGAAGGGACACTCATGACCTCACCGTTGACGGTGATGTGCTTGTGACCGACGAGCTGACGAGCAGCGCGGCGTGTACCAGCAAATCCCATGCGGTAGACAGTATTGTCGAGACGTGACTCCAACAATTGGAGGAAAATCTCGCCGGTGACACCTTTTCTACGAGTTGCTTTCACAAACAGGTTGCGAAATTGCTTCTCGAGAAGGCCATAGGTGTACTTGGCTTTCTGCTTTTCGTTGAGCTGCACAGCATAGTTGCTCTGCTTGGAACGACGGTTGCGGCCGTGCTGACCTGGACCATACTTCTTGCGCTCAAAGGCCTTGCTTGGGCCAAAGATGGGCTCTTTGAATCTTCTGGCGATTTTAGCCTTGGGACCTCTGTATCTTGCCATTTTTCTTCTTGATTAAACTTATTCGCATTCAGCACCCTTGCTTGCACATACAAGACTCGACGCCCGGCGAAAATTGCTATTAGACTCTTCTTTTCTTTGGAGGCCTGCAACCGTTGTGAGGAAGCGGGGTAATGTCGCGGATCATGGTCACGTTGATGCCCACGTTTGCGACGGCACGAATGGCAGCCTCGCGGCCGGACCCGGTGCCTTTGACAAAGACCTCGGCAGTTTGGAGGCCACGCTCAAAACAATCACGCGAGACTTCTGTCGCGGCAACTTGCGCGGCATAAGGCGTGTTTTTCTTGGAACCGCGGAAGCCCATCTTGCCAGAAGAGGCCCAGCCGATCACGTTGCCTTTCAGGTCGGTGATCGAGACGATGATGTTGTTGAAAGAAGACGTGATG
>JANMIM010001288.1:0-2091 GCA_031375795.1 Bacteroidota bacterium | reverse complement strand
CTACCTGATGACCACCACCACCTATGACCAAGCCACGGGCAGCATGATCATGGTCGCAATCGACACCCTGCAGAACTACACGCTGTACAACTATGATACCGGCACCAACACACTCAGCACGTTGCTCTCCCCCTATGCGGGCGAATTTGGAGAATTGGAATGCGACAATGCGGTGTATGCGCAGGTCAAGTATGGTTCGGTCACGGCGGTCAAAGATCCAGAGGGCTTGGCACCGCTGCTGCTGTACCCCAATCCTGCCCAAGAAGTGCTTCACTTCACCTCGGCATCATCGGTCACTGAGACCTCTATGCTCGACGCGATGGGGAGGCCCATCCCGACGTCGTGGGTTTCGGGAAGCACAAGCATCGACACCGATCTGCTCGCACCTGGTTGCTACGTGCTCAAGGTCAAGCTCGCCGATGGCAGTTGGGCCCAAAGCAAGTTTGTGAAGCAGTGAGGCCACGCTGTGGGCACACAGCTCAAGTTGTCCTAATCGACGATTTTAGTTCCCTCATCCATCGTGGATGAATTCAACGAAGGCGTCCTGGTTTCAGGATGCCTTTGAATTTTACGGAACGTGGGAAGGTCCGTGCGCTTCGCTGGTGCAGGAAGGAACCTTCCCTCAAATCCGCGACGCCCTCGCCGGGATGGTCGTGGTAGTTTTGCCTCAGTTCTGGATGGTCAGCGGTTACATGGGATAGGTGAGCTCATACTAAAGTGTTAATTTTCAGGCACATGCCTTGGGTTCAGGGCCGGCAGGTGTTACCGAGGTCAGAGCTTGACCTCACCCCAATTGGCGATCTCGGCGGCTGACCAGAGCGCCGGGTAAAAAATGCGTTGTTGGAACCGTGGATGCAGGTATTCCTTCCATTTGCTGCCGCCTGTGCCCTCGACGCCAGAGGCATCGAGGTAGCGGCAAGCGGCATTGTAATGGACCAAGGGCCATTCCTGGTTGAACAGCCAATCGAGCCGACGCATCGCGGCGGTGATCCCGGCCAATTGTCCTGCATCCATGCCGCCCGCGACCGCTCGCTGGTATTGCTGCCACAGGTTGCGCTCGCGGTACGTGTGCCCGAGCGACACCAGCGTCTCCCAGTACTTGTCCTCAAACTGCACCATCGTGGGGGTGCGTTCGCCCGTCTCGCGGTTGAGACCGGCAGCCCGCCAATACATCTCGGGCAGCAGGCTTGCCACGGGGTCGCTTGCGCTCATCGCAACGCGCTTTTCTTTGCGCACCAGGTGAATCAAGTCGGTCGCCATCACCTCAAACTTGCGAAACTGAAAACTCTGAAACCCGCTCGCTGGCGCCAAAGCCACACGAAAGGTGTTGTATTGCTCAGGGTCCATGCCGTCGCTCATTACATCAAAGCTCTGCGAGCACATGCCGAGGTAGCGGTGAATGCGCCCCAGCTTGTTTTCAAACGTGCCGGGGTCGGCGGGACCGTCCTGCGCCGTCAACTGATCCAGCTCATGCAGGGCCAGCATGAGCAGCAATTCGGTGACTTGGTGGTAGCCGATGAAGATTTTCTCGTCGGGGAAGGTCGTACGTGGTTTCTGAAGGCTCAGGAGAATATCGACCCCGACATAGTCCCAATAATTCACCGGTACATAATCGTCGGCGCGGAGTTCACGTGCTTTGAAAGGATCCATTTTCCGAATTTTGGGACAATTTCGGATGGTAAATCCTAGCAAAACATGAGCTGCGTCATTTTCCCATCGCGGCCTCTCGGGAAACCATAAAACACAATTCGCCCGGGAGCTGCCGTTCTGGAAATACGAGAGAATTCTGAATGAATAGGTTGGCCAAAAATCGATCGGCGCAGCCAAGACCCGAAGTCCGTGACTGCGCCGATGCATGTGGTGCGGAGATGAAGGGATTCGAACCCCTGGTACAGTTGCCCATACTTCGCATTTCGAGTGCGACCCATTCGACCACTCTGGCACATCTCCGCTGCAAAGATAGAAAATATCGCTGGAGCTGGAAATTTTCTTTGGTGGAAGAAAGCAGACAATGCAAGGGGGCTGCGACAAATTCGGTACCCGTTCGTCGGCCCTCCCCAAAACAAAGCTGGGGGCCGACGAACGAGCATT
>JANMIM010001281.1:0-2198 GCA_031375795.1 Bacteroidota bacterium | reverse complement strand
TCGGCAGGAAGTTGTTGATGAACGGTTTGCCGACTGCCAATGGGTTGCCGCCTGCCTTGCCCGTCCACAACTGGTAGGGTGCGAGGTTGGGTACGCCTGTGTAGAAGATCGGCAGGATGTCCACGGAGCGTGGGCAACCCTGGCGGAGCAGGTAGTTGCCAAAGAGATTGGTGTCCAGGGCAGTGCCGGCACCGCCGTTGGTCGCACGAATCGGCCAGAGACCATCATTGGTATTCCCAAAGTCAAAGCTCTGCAATGAATTGCGCTGGATGCGCAGGGGAGCCATCGCTGGTACCGCGCCGCCAAACAAGCTGTTGTCCATGTAGAGACCCAATTCTGGGTTGCAGAAATAGCCTTCCATCGCTGGATCCTCGGAGTAAGGCGTCAGTGAATTCCACTTGTCCTTGTCGCCGATCGGGATCACAACCTCGTTGGTCAGCGGCATTCCGATGCGGCTCACTTGGATGAAGTTGCCCGAGAAGGCCGTCGTACCATTGGTGTTCAGCGTGCGGATCTGCTGGCGGCTGGCCGAGGCCCATACACCGATGATGTAGTCGCTGTCCAGGATATTGACGGCAGCCGTGACAGGCTGGCCATTCTTCTGGAGGCTTGCGATCGGCACCTTGATGGCGATCGTGCTCACGTTCAGGCAGGCGAGACCGTCGCGGGGTGCACCAACTTGGCGAGGCAGGTCGCCCACGTCAAACACACCGCCCAGGTCCACATAAAATGGATCGTCGGTCGGGCCGCAAAACACAGTTTCGCCACCACCGCCGGTGGCGGTCATGATCCCTGCATTGAACAGCGTGTTGTAGTTGGTGCCGAGGCCTGCGCCACCGGTGATGCTGCGTGGACCGACGTTGTAGGGTGGCACGATGCCATTGGTTACAATCGTCGTGAACGCGCCGCCATTGACACTCTTCTCCAAGGTGTAGGTCGTCTTCAGGTTTTGCTGCCCGAGGCGAATGTTGAAGAAGGTGGTGGCATCCTGGTTGGTTTTGGTGAATGTGAAGCGGTAGGTGATGTCATCGCCAGCCGTTCCGTCATTCTCGATATGGATCTCATAGCGGATATTCTCCCCAAAACCGTAGTAGTTGGGACCGCCATGAGGCAGTTGCAGTGGCACGTAGTTGGCGATGATGGTCACAAAGTTGGTGTCATCGGGACTACGGAACACATACAAGTCGGTGTTGTCGGCCAGCGGATCGTTGGCGATCAGCGGCGCCTCACGGTGGCTCGATGCCTGCACGGCCCCGCCTGTCGTGAGCAACATCGCGAGGAGGAGCAAACCTCCCGACAGTGTCTTATGGATCAAATTCTTCATGCTTTCTTTCTTTTTTTCGTTGGATAATGCGTCCATGCGGTTAGAGGGAGCCCCTCCATGGTGCAGCGACATAGGGGAATGTGCCTTGGAAGGCGACATCGTTTGCTTCGACGCCCGTGGAGTACTGCAGCACGTTCACAAACATGTTGCTAGGCACTGCCACACCGTTGAGCTGGTCGTCGTAGGTGAGGCCGATCGCTGCAAGCGCGATGCCTGCGACGGCTTGCAACTCGATGCGGGTCACGTCGTCTTCGAGGCGGCGACCGTTGGGGAAGCCATCCATGTTGGGGATCCACTCGAGGGCTGCACTGGCGTTAAATGGCGCTACCGTGAGCCCGATGGCGGCGCATTGGATGATGCCCAAGCTGCTGAAATTGGGATCGTTGCGCGGGGTCACTGGCACCGCCATGTTCAAGCGCAACATGTCGCCGCCGTTGGGCAGGAAGTTGTTCATGAACGGCTTGCCATTTGCCAGCGGGTTGCCATTCTTGCCTGTGAAGAGATGGTAAGGCGCAAGGTTGGGCACACCCGTAAAGAAGATGGGCCAGAGGTCGGCCGAGCGTGGCTTGCCAGCGCCGGGCAACAACAAGGTCCCAAAGATGGCATCGTCCAGGGCGGTACCCGCTACGGCAGGCGTGCCTTTGAGCGAAAACAATCCATCATGGGTATTCCCAAAGTCAAATGCACCCAGCGAGTTGCGCTGCACACGCAAGCCCGCAAATGCAGGCACGGCGCCGCCAAACTGCGCGTCGTCCATGTACAATGCCAATTCTGGATTGTAGAAGCTCTCGTCCATCGTGAGGTCTGCAAGCTCTTGGTAAGGCGTGAGCGAATTCCAGAAATCCTTCATTCCGATCGGGATCACAGCCTCGTT
>JANMIM010001248.1:0-14613 GCA_031375795.1 Bacteroidota bacterium | reverse complement strand
TTGCGTGACGGTACACTGTGGCCCTTGGTCCAGATTGTAATGCTCGATCTTCCAGCGGGCACCGGTAGATGGGATGGGCAAATAGGACTGCGCCGGAGCCAAGGAAGCCGCAAACAAAATGAAGGTCAATAAAAGGCCGTAGAATGCGTTTTTCATGATTTTTGATGTTTCTGTACTTGCAACAAATCTGTTGTATGGACTTGCATTTTTCAACCTCATCTTCCCTATCGCGTTACGCAGTTGCTTGGCTGGAAAACATGTTTGGGCATTCTGGTGATTCGATTCAGATGCCGCCAAAGACAGCAGCTGACAAATCCCGTGCGCGCCACCGATTACATGAGCGTGGATTCAGGAAGTGGCCTATCATTCGTCAGGCCTACCACTTATCATCACCTTGGCTCAATTCCGCACCCCCGCGATCTTCCCCAATTCATAGATATTCCAAAAAAACGGGCCGTGGCGGCCTTTGAGGATCTGCTGCTCCTCGCGCTCCCAGAAGTGGAGGTTGTGCACGGTGTAGAGGTAGCCAAAGTCGTAGGCGGTGTGGCTGTGGTACCGCGCGGCGAGCTGTGCGAGGGGGTAGCGGTAGCGCCTTTCTTGCATTTTCACGATCTTGAGGGCTGCTGCCGTGCTACGGGCTGCGTTGGTGATTCCGCTTCTCAGGGCGCCCATGCTCTGGTTGGATTCGGCGTATGCCTGCACGGCCTCCATGAGGCGCGCGCTGTGTTGGGCACGCAAGCCTGTCATCTGCAGGGCATCGATGAGTTCCATGGCCAAGAATCGTTGCAAGGGAGAATTCCACTGGTCATTTGTCACGGCGACCTTCAGGACGGTGGCTTTTTTGATGCACTCGGTTGCATACCTGTGGAGGCTGTCGATGGGCAGTTCGGCGAGGCGATCGGGATGCTTCTCGGCGAGGTCGCGCAAGTCCCCGAGATTCACAAAACCCCTTGGTTGAAACTGCTTGTTCATCGGCTTAGGCAGCTCGTCGGTCGGATTGCTGGGGCATAGCCAGCGCAGGAGATTACCCTCGATCAGCCACTCCTTTTGCAGGTCTGCGATGGTGACGATGACCTTGGCGGTCGTTTGATTGGAAAACATTTCGCGCAAATATTGGTAAGGGCCGGCCCTTTCGGGCTTTGCAAACTCGCCATTCTCCAGCTGCTCCCGATACTCCCAGCTCCACCTTGCGATGCTCCAATCCACCAGCCAATAGCCCCATTCCCAGCCCGAGGAAAAGGTCACATGGCCGGGAATGCCGAGCGCCTCGCAGGTCTGGATATCCTTGTACCGCGCATTCAAATAAGGCAAGAGCAGCAAGGGAATCGAATTGTCAAACGTGACCCAATAGGCGCTTTCTGGGTAAAACCAGGTCTCCCGCAGCTGATTTTGCTCCTCCAGCATTTGGAGGAGGTGGCTGAAATTTTCCAGCTCGTACACGGGCGCGTGGCTGTCGGTGAGGGCGTAGCACATGACCGTGTGCACGAGGATGCCCATGCGCGGGTCGCTGGGCACGTTCAGGCTTTGCTTGCCATGGCTTCCGCCGACTTCGTCTTCGGGTTTCACCACATGCTGCCGCCCGATGAGCTTGGTCTTGGGGTAATGCGCCATCTCGGCGATCACCGCGTCACGGAGGCGGCCCCGCAGCTTTTCCAATCCTCCCACAAACTCAGCGAGGGCAAACTCGAGGTTGATGAAGTCCCAATCGGCATGCATGAGCCGGCGGATGCGGGAGCGGATCTGCGTCTCATAGGGCCTGAAATCGCTCGGCGGGAACTTGGCCAATTGGTAGCTCTTTTGCTGGATCATGTGGATGCTCAGGTCGAGCCCGCAGAGGATGCCGCGGTCGTGGGCGTAGCGCGTGAACTGCGATGCGTGGGCCACCCAGGCATCGAGGTCGTGATCGACGCCCTCCATGAGCGAAAACTCGAAGTAGTTCTGCCCATTGCGAGCGAGCCAGAGAATGTATTCCTGCACCATCGCCAATCCGCCGGGGAATGCAGGATCGTGCAGGGCCTCGGTGAGCTCCAGCGGATGCATCGTGTGCAGGTGAAAGCCTTTTTTATCGAAGCGGGGACGACCAGACCAGGAGACAGAGTGAGTGGGAGTGTGGGAGCGAGAGGCAGCGGGAGCGAGGAGATTTTTGGGCCACTGGTCGAGTTGGGGAATGATGGTCTGCCGCGCATGGACGAATTTGAAGCCGAGCTTCTCTTGGAGAAGGGCATAGAGGCCATTGGCGATGCCTTGGGGGCTGGGGGCGGTGAGCTTGAGGATGTGAAAAGGGGGATAAACAGTTTCTGAACTTGTCCAGGTAAACCCATGCGCTGGATAATGAAAATAGGGATAGTTGCGGCCCTGGGCGAATGTCGTGGGCATGGTATCAGCGCCCGCTTGCGGCGCAGCGATCACCAATACGACATCTGGCGGCTCCGACGCAGTTGCAGTCGCGCCCGCCTGCAGCAACAATTGCCACACATCCTGCACGGCATTAACCACGATGGGCTGCGATGCATACCCATCATAGGTCGCGATTTCAATGGTGAATCCGTAGGCCTTCAGGCCAGGCAACATTGCCAACAACATTCCCAGCAAAATGTAGGCTCTTCGCATGTTGCAAGATAGTAGGAATGCCGAGATCGGCGACAGGCTCTGCATGTGCAGCAGCACGCTCGCATGCTGCCGAAAAAAAATGATGGCCAAAATCGGTGTAACATACCCGGGGTTTGGTGATCTTTGGGAGAAGGAATGGGGTCGTGGAACTCCAATGATATTGCAGATTCTACCCTGTCTATGCCCGACTCCCGCATTCGCTGCCCCAAATGCTCCTGGCGACCCGATGGCGCTGCCCACTGGACCTGCACCTGTGGGCACTCCTGGGATGTGTTTGCGACCCAAGCGCGCTGCCCCGCCTGCAAGCTGCGGCAGCAAGACACCTTTTGCCCCGAATGCTGCGCCGCCTCGCCCCACTTGCATTGGTACGAGGGCTACCACGGTGCCCTCGACGACTTGCTGGCCGACGAGGAGGTGCCGACTTGGCTGCGTGCGGGGGATGTGCGGTGAGCGTTTTGCTTGGGCAGCAATGAAAAACTCCCAGCGCAGGTGCTGGGAGTCTGAAATGCAGAAATTCTGCTGGAGGAATTGAGGCGCAAGACTTTCGCGCCATCAATTGGTGACCGTAAGCAGCACGAGATCGAAACTTGCCTCCGTAGATCCGTTGTTGGTGACCACGCACCAAGGGGATGGGGCCTGTCGCCCTCCACTGATGGACGTGCAACCGTTGGTGACCAGCAGGATTGCCTGTGTTGCGGAATTGACAGACAGGGCGTTCGAAATTGAAAAGGCATAGTAGTTTTCGGGAGACCCGTCCACCTGGTAGGTTTGGCTTGCGCCTGCGGGGATCGAAACATTTTGAAAGGGGGTGGTGACAGTGGTAGCCATAATAATATTAATGATATAATTTTTCCTTACTCATAAGGCTTTTCAGAATCCGCCCCCGGTTTCAAAACCTGACCGGGACAGGCTCCCGATAGTTCCTGACCGGGACAGGTGTTTTTTTTGAGTGGTGGCTACTCCACTGGTCTCTCAGCGGCCATCGATTCCTGCGAATCTTTGACCGATTTGATATTCCAAAGTTGGGGGCTTGGCGGCTGCGATTTCAGCGTAAAAACCCCTGTTTTGGGAAATTAGGGGTATTTACGGGGGCAATGCGTATTTCTACGTGCTTCCGAAACCGCGATGGGCTTGGCTTGGAGGTTGGGGAGTGGCAGGTTGCAGCAACCGCTAATTTTCGCGGACGATCGTCCCCCAATTTGCCCGTGTCCATTTCCGGTGACAAGGCAGGTAAATCGAGAACCTGATCTTTGTTTCCTTTCCGCCCGAGCGCCTATTTTCATTTACTTTTGCAACCATGGCGATGAAGTTCGGAATGGAAATGGTGAATGATCAACGAAACCTGAATCCAGCCCTTGCGTCGCCGCATAGAGAATTATCCACCCCACGATGAAAGATCCCTACACCAAGTTTTTATTCTTCACGGGCAAGGGCGGCGTAGGCAAGACCTCGCTCGCATGCGCGACCGCCGTGCGGCTTGCCGACTTGGGCCAAAAGGTCTTGCTCATCAGCACCGACCCCGCCTCCAACTTGGCCGACGTCCTGGACTCGCCCGTGACTGCGCTCTTGCAGCCACACAAAGACCTCGCCAACCTGTTCACCATCAACATCGACCCGGAGGTGGCCGCCGATGAATACCGCGGCCGCGTCGTGAAGCCCCTGCAAGGCGTCCTGGCATCCGACCAAATCATCCAGATCACCGAGGGTTTGTCGGGCGCCTGCACCACCGAGATCGCCTCCTTTGATGAATTTTCGCGGTTCATCACAGGCGAGGGTGCCGCAGAGGATTACGACACCGTCATCTTTGACACTGCCCCGACGGGACATACTTTGAGGCTCCTGGAATTGCCGGCAGCCTGGGACAACTTCCTCGAACTCAATCCCAGCGGGGTGACCTGCATCGGGCCATCCTCTGCACTCAAGAGCAGCAAGCAACGCTACCAAAGCGTCGTCGACTGCTTGCGGGACCCTGCGCAAACGACCTATTTCCTCGTGAGCCGACCCGACAAGGCATCCTTGAAGGAAGCCGCCAAGACCAGCCTCGAACTCATAGAGCTGGGTATGGTCAATCAAAAACTCTTGGTCAACGGTGTGTTCACACCCCTCGATGCCACCGATCCGTTTGCGCTGAAAATGCAACAGATCGCAGCCAAGGAGTTGGCAGCGATGCCTGCCGCCCTCAGAGGCCTGGAAACGCAGTCCTATCCCCTGCTGCCGTACAATGTCCTGGGCTTGGAAAAACTGCGCTCACTCCTCGACCCCGACCTGCAACGCAAGATCGTGGAGGCAGATATCGCCTACAGCGCGGAAATCACGCATGCCATGGCTGGCATCCATGCCCTCGCCGACGCGCTCGAGGGCAACGGCAAGACGGGCCTCATCATGACGATGGGCAAGGGTGGCGTGGGCAAGACCATCGTCGCGGCGGCCATCGCGACGATCTTGGCGCGACGCGGCCACCAAGTGCTGCTCACCACCACCGACCCTGCCGCCCACATCGATGATTTCATCAGCCAACTCGACGCCATTCCGCCTACCCTGACCGTGGACCGCATCGATCCCAAGCTGGAAACCCAGCGCTACATCGACAAAGTCTTCGCGCAAAAGGGGGCCAACCTCGACGACGAAGCCAAAGAACTATTGCGCGAGGACTTGCAATCCCCCTGCACCGAGGAGGTCGCCGTGTTTCACGCCTTTTCCAAGGCCATCAACAGTGCCCGGCGGCAGTTTGTGGTGATGGACACCGCTCCCACGGGCCACACGCTGCTCTTGCTCGACACGGCCGGCAGCTACCACCGCGAGGTGACCAAGCACCTCACGGAGGTTTCGGGCAAGGTCACGACCCCTTGGATGAAACTCCAGGACGGCAACTTCGCCAAGATCCTACTCGTCGCCCTGCCAGAGACAACGCCGATGCGCGAGGCCGAGGCATTGCAAAACGACCTCCTGCGGGCCGGCATCACGCCCTACGCCTGGGTCATCAACCAGTGCCTCTCTGCAGTCAACGGACTCCAGGATCCCTTGCTGCGCCGACGTGCCTCTGCCGAGGGGGCCATTGTGAGGCAAATCGAGGAAAAGCTTGCCCAGCGGGTGTTTGGGATTCCCTATTTGACAGATGAAAAGATGTTGCTGGGCGTTTTGGGCTTGGGAGATGCGCGCGTCATCGAGACGGCCCATCCCTGAAGCCCATTGCAGGAAGCATTGCCCTGAAACAACAGCGCGCCAACTGCAATTCCCTATTTTCTCCGTTTCTTTGAGGCCAAGCCCCTACGATGGCACTTGGTCGCCCCACATCTGCATTTGCCCGCCACCTGCTCCCCCTGTGCATGGTGCTGCTCGGCGCGCTCGGGCTCTGCCTCCCTGCGATCTGGAATGGATTTCCGCTGGTGTACTCCGACACAGGGGCTTACCTCGCCACGGCCTTTGAAGGCAAGGTGCCCATGGCACGGCCCACGGGCTATGGGCTTTTTATCCGCTATTCCGCGATGGGCGGCCATATCTGGTGGCCCATCTTCGCGCAGGGCCTCCTCATGGCGGGCCTGCTCATGCGCACGGTGCGCGTCGCCCTCCCGAGCGCCGATGTGCGCAAGGCCTACCCGCTCGCGTGGGTCGCAGCCGTCGCCCTCACCGGCATGGCTTGGTACGCCAGCCAATGGATGCCCGATGTGTTCGCGGGGCTCGCGGCGCTGTCGTTTTACCTGGTATTGCTCGATCACGAGGCCAAATGGTGGGGCAGGCTGGGCTATGCTTTCCTCGCATACTGGTTTTGTTTTGCGCACTACAGCCACGCGGCTTTGTTGCTGGTGCTCGTGGGGACGGCAGGCTGTTTTTGGTTGCTGCAACGGCTGCGACGCAAGACATTGCCGTTTGCGTTGGGGCGGCTTGGGCTGGCATTGTTGCCTGCGCTGCTGGCCATCACGTCTTATTATGCTGTGAATTATGCCAATGACTATGGATGGCGCATGACCCGCTCCTCGCATGTGTTCACGATGGCGCGGCTGTCTGAGACGGGCTTGCTCGCCGACTACCTGCACGAAACCTGCGCTGAAAAACACTGGTCGCTTTGCCCCTATGCGGATTCATTGCCGGGGAGCGCGGCAGATTTCATCTGGCGCGACGATTCCCCCTTCAAGAAGACGGGCTATTGGGAAAATTCCCGATCAGGCTATGACTCGCTGCTCTCCGATTTTTTTGCGCGACCTGCCTACCTGAAACGCTATGCCGTGGTGGCCGCCAAGTCGGGCTTTGCACAATTGTTTGAGTTGTCGGTCGGCGAGGGCCTCACCCCCTACAATGAAAGCTCCTCGCCCTACAAGTTTTTTGAGCGTGCCATGCCTGAGCAGCTGCCTGCCTATTCTGCCTCACGACAGTTTGAACGGGAGTTTTCATTTGTCTGGGAGCGGTGGCTGCTCCAAGCGACGATGGTTTTGTCTGCGGTGTTGTTGATCGGCGTGTTGCTGTGGCGCAGGCGCAAACTCAGCCTTGAAGTCCGGGCTTTTGCGGTCATCGCGGTTCTGAGCTACGTGGTGAATGCAGTGCTCACGGGCGCACTGGCAAATGTGTATTCGCGCCTGCAGGCAAGGATCGCGTGGGTGATTCCGCTGGCTTGTTGTTTGCTGTTGATGGATTGGTGGCAGCGGCGCAAGGAATGAAGCTTTTGCTATCGTCTTGGTTGTTGCGGGAGAATGCCTGTTCACCTTCCAAATTGCTTTTGTGATTCCTTGGATCGATTGGTTTGCGTTGGTGGATTCATTGCATCAACCGCTCACAACATCCTTGTATAAACAGTTCATTTTCAATCAATTGCCGTAGTGGCAGGGCATGTCCTGCCACTACGATTTTTCCGATTATTGGAAGGGTAGATGTGTTCAACGAATGAATCCCTGGCAATCGCTTTTGCATCAATCATGCCGCAAGAAAAATGCCGCTGGAAACACCTGACGGCTTCCAGCGGCATTCCATTTTGCTATCTCACAGCCTATTGCACCACAAGCCTGAACAACTTGCGTTGTCCAAACTCCGATACCACTTCGACGACATAGGTTCCCGCAGAGAATGCCTTGATGTCAAATGCAGCCTCATGCCCGAGTTCGGGCAAGACGGTCTCTGAGAAACGGTGACCAAACATATCGTTGACCGTGACTGTGATGCTGTAGCCGATCGGTGCAGCCGTGCGCAACCTGAACTCGTTGCGTGCCGGGTTGGGATAGATCGACAGACCCATCCAATCGCCCATCGCATCCTGGAGGCCCACGATCGTGAGGTTGGTCGTGTCGCTCGTCGCCGAGCAGCCATTCACGTCGGTGACGAGCAAGGAGTAGCTACCCGATTGCGTGACCGTGTAGGTGCTCGCTGTCGCGCCGCCGATGGCAGAGCCATTGAGCAGCCACTGGTAGCTGGTGAACGATTGCACGCAGGTCAAGAGGTTGCCACTGGCAGTGAATGTCGGGTTCAGCGCAGGGAATGAACCCACCGTCACCGTATGCACCGTCGAGCAGCCAGCCAGGTCGGTCACGGTGACCGTGTAGGAACCCGCTGCCACGTTGTTCAAGTCTTCTGTGGAAGCACCGTTGCTCCAGCCGTAGGTATAGGGCTGGCAACTGTTGCCGCCCGCGACGGTGAGGTCGATCGCACCCGTCGAGTCGCCGATGCAGCTCTGCGTCGTAGTAGATGTCGCCAACAATGCCGGTGGCGCTGTCAAAGTGACCGTGGTTACAAACGAGCCACCGGCAGCACCTGTGATCGTGACCGTGTGCAAACCCGCAGATAGGCCGGTAGCGGTCGCAGTCGTGGCACCATTGCTCCAGAGATAGGTGTAGCCCGGGCATCCGCCGCTACCTGCAGCCGTGGCCACGCCGTCATTGCCGCCGTTGCAAGACACGTTGAAACCGCATGTGTTGGTGGTAGTGGTCGCCGAGCCGCCGACGGCCGGTGCGATCACTGTGATGCTCGCACTGCACGTGCTGGTGTTGCCGCTGGCATCGGTCACGATGAGCACGATCGTGGAGCCACCAGCATTGGCGCAGGTAAATGTCGACTGGCTCAGCGATGTACTGGCCACAGAGCAGTTGTCGGTGCTACCATTGTTCACGCCGGCAGGCGTGAGGCTGCCGTTGCCATTGGCGTCGAGGACCACAGTGGCGCTGTGGCAGAGGGCCACAGGCGGCACGTTGTCATTGACTGTGACGGTAAATGCGCAGGTCGTCGAGTTGCCAGCAACGTCGGCGGCTGTGTAGGTCACCGTCGTGAGGCCGATGGCAAATGTGCTGCCGGAGACTTGTGTGCCCGAGGAGCTGGCGACCGAGCAATTGTCGGAGGCCACTGGTGGCGTCCAAGTCACGACGGCATTGCAGCTGTTGATCGAGGTGCCCACCGTTTGGTTGGCAGGGCAACCTGTACTCCAAGTCGGCGACTGGGTATCGGTGACGATGACGGTAAATGAACATGTGGCCGTGTTGCTCGCTCCGTCGCTCACGCTGTAGGTGTTGGTGGTGGTGCCCAGCGGGAAGGTAGCACCGCTGGCCAAGCCTGCAACCTGCGTGGTCGTGGGCGTGCAATTGTCTGTACCCACGGGCGTCGTGTAGTTCACGACCGCACCACAGACACCTGGCGAGCTACCAAGCGTCAGGTTGGCGGGGCAAGTGATTGCAGGACCTTGGTTGTCGACCACGGTGATCGTGAAGGCGCAACTGGCGCTATTGCCACCTGCGTCGGTCACCTGGAAGGTATTTGTAGCCACGCCCACAGACAGGGACGTGCCGCTTGGCTGACCTGCGATCTGTGCTGTCGAAACTCCGATGCAGTTGTCGGTGCCGACAGGCGGCGCAAATGTCGGGGAGGCCGCGCAGCTACCGACGTTTGTATTCACCGTCATGTTGGCCGGGCAGCTGATGAGGGGCAACTCGGCATCGGTGACTGTCACGGGGAATGTGCAGGAGGAGGTATTTCCTGAGGCATCGGTGGTTGTGAACTTGACACTGGTCACACCGACAGGGAAATTGGACCCGCTGGGCAGACCGGCCGTGAGTACCGTCGAGGCACCCGCACAATTGTCGGTGCCGACGGGGCTGATGTACGTCGCGACCGCCGTGCAGCTACCCACGCCGGCAGTGACGTTGATGGGCGCTGGACAGGTGATCGTCGGCAACTCATTGTCTGCGACGGTCACCACAAAAGAACATGTCGCCGTGTTGCCGGAGCCGTCGGTGACCAAGAAAGCATTGGTGGTGGTGCCGATCGGGAAACTGGAGCCGCTCGCCTGACCGCTGGTCTGTGCAAAGGTTCCACCGACGCAGTTGTCTGAGCCTGCGGGGTTGGAATAATTCCCAGTGGCCGTGCAAGCGCCAGGATCCGTGCTTAGTGGCAGGTTGCCTGGGCAGCTCAAGGTCGGAGCCTCGTTGTCGATCACGGTTGCCGTGAATGAGCAGCTCGCCGTATTGCCAGCGGCATCGGTCACCACAAATGTACAGGTGGTCGCCCCGAGCGGGAATGCAGCACCTGTCGGCAAGCCCAGCGTCTGGCTGGTGGTCGCTCCAGGGCAGTTGTCGGTGCCGGTGATCGGTGGATAGGGAACCACGGCTGTGCAGAGCCCCGTATTGACGTTCAAGTTGAAGCTGGGTGGGCAAGAAACCGCGGGCAATTCTGCATCTGCCACCACCACCACAAACGAGCAGCTACTGGTGTTGCCGGCAGCGTCTGTCGCTTGGAAGCTGTTGGTGGTCGTGCCGATGGGGAAAGTCGAGCCGCTGGCCAGACCTACCGTCTGCGACGTGGATACGCCAGTACAATTGTCGGTTCCTGCTGGTGAAGCGAATGAAACCACTGCATTGCAAGCACCAACCGTATTGTTGGCAGTGATCGTGGCCGGGCAATTGAGGACAGGCAATTCAGCATCCGACACGGTCACTGTAAAGGAGCAGGTGGCAGTGTTGCCAGCCGCATCAGTCACGCGGAAAGTATTGGTGGTAATGCCCAGCGGGAAGGAGGCGCCGCTGGCCAAACCAAGCGTCTGCGTGGTACTGGCCGAGGCGCAGTTGTCTGTACCCGATGGGGTGGAATAACTGGGGGTGGCTGTGCAGGCACCTGGATTATTGGCCACAGAGATGTTGGCGGGGCAGGAGAGTACCGGCAACTCGTTGTCGGTGACGGTGACGGTAAAGGAGCAGGTGCTGGTGCGCCCGGCTCCATCGGTCACTTGGAAGACGTTGGTGGTCACGCCCGCTGGGAATGCCGATCCACTGGCCAAGCCGCTGGTCTGCGTGGTGCTTGGACTTGGACAATTGTCTGTGCCGATGGGGGTCGTGTAGCTCACCGTGGCGGTGCAACCGGCCGGGTCGGTATTGCCGGTGGCGTTGGCGGGGCAGGTGATGGCGGGGTTCACCACGTCGGTCGTGATCACGACGTCATCAGAGCTGGGTGAGCAAGGCGGATTGGTAATGGTCCAACGCAGTGTATAAATGTTGCCGGCTACGGCAGTGAAGGTCGACGACGGACTATTGGGGCTGTTGATCGTGCCGCCGGCACCCGAGACGATGGTCCAAGTGCCTGTGCCAACGCCCGGAGTGTTCGCAGCCAAGGTGGCAGAGGTGCCGCAGATCGTCTGATCTGGACCCGCATTGGATGCTGGCGTGGAGCCGGTAAAGCTGATCACGACATCGTCGGTCGATGGTGAGCAGGGGGCGTTGGCGATGGTCCAACGCAGGGTATAAGTCGTGCCAATGACGCCAGTGAAACCCGAAGTGGGGCTTGATGCCGTGCCGATGGATCCACCTGCACCAGAGACGATGCTCCAAGCGCCCGTGCCGACCGTCGGTGTATTGGCTGCCAAGGTGGCCGATGTACCGCAAAGTACTTGGTCGGGCCCGGCAGCGGAGACTGTTGGAGTTTCACGCAAGGTGATATTGACGTCATCTGCCGAAGCAACGCATGGCGCATTGGCAATGGTCCAGCGCAGGGTATAGGCTGTTCCGGCGACACCGTTGAATGCCGATGTGGCACTCGTAGGCGTCACGCAAGCGCCACCAGCGCCAGAGATGATGCTCCAAGACCCAGCGCCGACAGTTGCCGCATTGCCAGCCAATGTTGCCGACGTCGCGCAAAGTGTTTGGTCGGGTCCAGCATTCGATGCGGTCGGCGCACCCACAAACGTGATAAATACATCATCGAATGTAGACACGCAGGGCGCATTTGCGATCGTCCAACGCAACGTATACGTGGTGCCTGTGGCACCAAAGACGGTCGAGTTGGGGCTGGTGGGGGTCACAATGCCGCCACCGGCACCCGCGACAATCGTCCACGTCCCTGTACCAACCGTAGCCGTATTGCCAGCCAATGTGCCTGCGTTTCCACAGATGCTCTGGTCTGGCCCAGCGCCCGCAGCCGTCGGGTTTGCACGGAGTGTGATGATGACATCATCGGTCGAGGAGGCGCAAGGTGCCTGGGCGATGGTCCACCGCAACGTGTAGGTGGTGCCCGCTACGCCCGTGAAACCCGAAGTCGGGCTTGAAGCTGTCGTGACCGTACCGCCTGCACCTGCGATGATGCTCCAAGAGCCTGTGCCGACTGTCGGCGTATTGGCCGCAAGTGTCGCCGATGTACCGCATAAAGTCTGATCGGGGCCCGCATTCGATGCCGTGACACCAGAGCCCACAATTACCGAGAAACTACAATCGGCGAAGTTGCCACCCAAGCGGTCATTGGAGAGCAGCCAGGTATTGGGCACGCTGCAGCCGTTGGGACCCTTGACCCGCACAAACGGTACAAAGGACACAGGGGCATTGGTACCACCGTAATCTTGGCCCACGTCAACATAGCCTGCATTCGAATACACAAATTCATACTGTCCAGCCACCTTGCCACAATTGCAATTTGGATGGCCAGACCGATAATAATAAGTAAAGGACCCGCAAGCACCCACCACGCAGTTGCCAGTGCCATAGGCCGACTCGCAGGCCTTGAGGGCGATCGTCTGCGGACTGTCGCCTTCGTTGTAGGAGAACGTGCCGCCAGCACCATTGTTAAACACACCTGCCGAGCCATGGTCGCGTGCCCTGAAGGTCACGGTGTTGGTACCTGTCGGGAACGTGGCGCCGCTGGCGAGACCGGCAATTTGCGCCACACGGGCCAGCTGACAGTTGTCAGTGGCCGAGGCATTGCTAAAAGTCACCACCTGCGTGCAGGGCACCGAGATATTGCCTGGGCAGCTGATGGCAGGTGCAGTGGCATCCACGGGTGTAAAGGTGGTGGTCTCGTTGATCGAGGAAAAGTTCGCCGAGTTGCGACCCGAGGGCACAAAAGCCACCGAGCCGCCGAGGTTGTCGATGCCTTGTGTATGGTTCCCGCCGTCGGTCGGACAGTTGATGGACACCACCTCCACGACATTGCTGGTCTCATGCAGCTTGATCTGGAAAGTCACCGGTGTTCCAGATGGGTAATGTTGCACGTTTGTGTAGGAAACCACCAACCTGCGGGCAGGAGCAGTGCCAAAAACACCGTAGCCGATGGTCCCGCCAACATTCGGCGCAAAGTCTTCCCAGAAGCCTGCCACCAAGTTGTTGGGGGTGGTATTGTTGGGCAGCACCTGCCCCGAGCAGCAGCCAGCGCCCGCGGCGAGGTCAAAGCTGATGAACCCATTGGAGGAAATCACAAACTGGTTGTAGGTGGCTCCAAAAAAGTTGAAGTTAAATCCAATCCCCAAGGCTCCTGTCACTTGGTCATCCCCAAGCCCCACCGATGTGCCGCCGACATCGACGCTCGTGCCTGCCGCTGGGCCTGAGATCACATAGGAGCAAGCAGCCTGCGCAGCGGCACGCTGATGACCCAAGCCAAACCCGACCAGCACGATGCACAATAGCCTGAATACCCGTCGTGCAATAGGCTCAATACCAAATCCCTTTGAATTACAACGCTTCATTTTCATGTTGATTGAAATTGAATTACCAAACCACTAAACAATTGCCGCTCCCTGTAGCCCGGTGGGTAAAAGACACTTGATCGCGTCCCATACCTAGGCGATATCCTGCAAGGTATCACTTTTTTTGGCATTTTTCCAAGGAAAAGTACCGATTGGGCCAAGCCCGAATGCTGCCTATGTGAGCGCGCTGGCATCTTGCCTCATGCCGACAACCGAGGCCTCTGCCCAAGGATGATGTCGGCATCAATCCATTGGGCCCATGCCCTGCAGGTCACGCAATGAATTTCTATCCGCTTACAACCCCAGCCCACGCGCCTCCGCCCGATAAGCATCTGCCTGCCCCGGCTGCCCCGACTCCGTATAGCGCTGCACGATCTTACTGTACAATAGCGCACTGTGAAACCGCGCTATCCCCGCCTTGAGCACCTCAAAGCCCTGCTCGGCCCGTTCACTCCCAAATAGAAAATCGCTCCAGGCATCGTGATACTGATCGTTGCGTGGGTAGCGCAGCGTGCAAGCCTGCGCCAAAGCCACGGCATCATCTACCCGACCGCCAAAGAAATAGGCCCAGGCAAGCAAATAGGGAGCATCCTCGCGGGCTGGCGCCAGGTCCCAAGATTGCTTGAGGTGCTCGACCGCCCTGCCATATTGCCCCAGATAATATTCTCCATAACCCAGATAATAATAGGGCCTCCCCTCCTTGGGAAACACCTGCACGGCATCGTGCATCACCGCCACGCCAGCTGCAAAATCCTTGCGTGCATAGAGAAACTGCGCCAGCTCGATGCGGCCATAGTACACCGACGGCACGATGGCGATGCCCCGTTGATACTCGGCCACGATGCGCTGCGCGTCGGCCTCGCTCCCGCCCTTGCGCACATACTCCTGTGCCAGCGCGCCCGCATAGTGTACATGGCAGCGCGCGCAGTCCTGCAGGTGCGGGATGTCGGTGCTAAACAAGCTCAGGTTGTCGCGCCACGCCGGGATACGGTCCCAACTGCGGTAACCCATGAGCAAAGCAAATGCGCCCAAGACGGCAATGTAAATGCCCTTTCGGATTTTGTAGCCGCGCGAAACAGGTGTCGCCTCCG
>JANMIM010000885.1:0-1929 GCA_031375795.1 Bacteroidota bacterium | reverse complement strand
GTCTGAAAATCCGCCGCCTCGATGACATGCAGCACATTGACCATGCCGCCGCCACTGGCGCGGCTCAGGATCTCCGCGGTGCCCTCGCCGCCATCGGCGATCGGGATCGTGACGGTGGTCCATCCGGGATTGAACTGGGCGACGCCCTCTGCCATGGCAGCCGCAGCCTCGGCGGCGCTGAGGGTTCCCTTGAATTTGTCGGGGGCAATCAAAACCTTCATGGCATCAAATTACGTGAAAGCCAGCATTTCAAAAGTACTTGAAAGCCGCATTCTCTATATTTGCTGCAAATTACCGCGTAATGAAGAATTTTGGATGGGTTTTGTTCCTTTTTGTCGCCTTGTGGGGCGGCAATTCGGCTTGGACACAAAACGATGAGGATCCCTGCAAAGGCGAGGAAAATCAATTGAACCTCAACCTCTGCGCCGAGCAAAAATACAAGAAGGCCGACGCCCAACTCAATGCGACCTGGAAGGAATTGATGGCCCTGACGCCTGCCGAAGACAAGGAGGACCTCAAAAAGGTGCAGCGCCTATGGCTGCAATTCCGCGACGCCCATTGCGCCTACGAGGTCAAGCCCTGGGAAGGCGGCTCCATCGTGCCCATGATCCAATATGGTTGCCTGCTGCGGCTCACCGAGGAGCGCACGCAACACCTCAAGGATCTCCTGAGTGCCATTGACAACTGATTCGATGCCAAAATTCAGTTTCCATCGGCTTTTCTTGGTTGCCTTGCTGGTGCTATTGTTGGGGAATTTTGGTTCGCTCCAGGCCCAAAAAAACGAAGATCCTTGCGTAGACTCTCAGAACATTCAGGAGGATCAATTTTGCGCGGGTTACAAGCTTGAACTCGCCGAGGATACACTCAATCAATTGTGGAGCCAACTCATGAAAGAGGTGCCCGAGGCAATCGCCGCACGGCTAAAAACGCAGCAGGAGCATTGGATCGCATTTCGGGACGAGCAGTGCAAGCTCATGCGCGATGCCTATGCATCCCCAGGCCTCATGCGGTGGTTTGTTTGCACGCGTCAGATGACCGAGCAGCGCACCGAGCATTTGCGGGATATTCAAGAAGCTTATGGGATACACGATGAATAAGGCCATGCAGAAATTCACCTTCAACCGGCCTTTCTTTTTTGCCTTGCTGGTACTGATGATGTTTTTGTTGGGGAATGTCGGTTCGTTGCAGGCACAGGATGAAGACAATCCCTGCCAGTACGATGACGCACAAAGTTCTTATTTTTGTGCGCAATGCAAGCTGGAACTCGCCATGGATACACTCAATCAGGTATGGGACCAACTCATCAAAGAGGTGCCTCAGGAAATTGCTGACCGCCTCAACAAGGCACAGCAGCACTGGATCGCCCTGCGCGACGGGCAATGCGACCTCATTTTGGATGGATATGGAATCGGATCGGGAGCTGGCTCAGGCTGGAACAATTGCAAGCGCGAGATGACTGAGCAGCGCACGCAACAGTTGCGGGATGTGGGGGAATTTTACGGTAAACACGATGAATAAGGCCATGCAGAAATTCACCTTCAACCGGCCCATCATGATGCTCTTTGCGACGCCATTGGTGGTGCTCATCGCGATGTTTGCCTACGGCCTCACCGTCGAATTCAGGGTGAGCCTGCTGCTGATGCTCTTGTTTTCGGCATCTTTGGTGGGCTTGCTGTTCTACTTTGCGATTTTGCGGAAGCTGCAGATCAATGCCGAGAAGGCCATCTGGACGACGCCCACCCAGCGCTACGACATGCTCCTTGCGCAAGTCAGGCATTTCGGGGTGGTGAAGTACCGCAGTTTCCGCTTCATTTATTTCTCCAAGAGCGAATCGGAACCCTTTGCAGACGAAAAAAAAGCGATTGTGACCGACGATGACACCTTTGTCCTGCAATTTCGTCCCCGGGCTTGGGACACGATCAGCAAGGC
>JANMIM010001160.1:0-2482 GCA_031375795.1 Bacteroidota bacterium | reverse complement strand
CCTGCAAAGGCTGCCCAAGCTCATCAGCCCCGCATTTGTGAACGAAATGGCCTACACCGGCCGCAATGTCGGCGGCACCGAGGCCGAGCGCGTCGGCCTCGTGAACAAAACCTACGAAACCAAGGAAGCCATGCTCCAAGGCGTGCGCGCCATCGCGCAGCAGATCGCCAGCAAATCCCCCCTCAGCATCCGCGGCACCAAGGAAATCCTGCTCTACACCCGCGACCACAGCGTCACCGAAGGCCTGCAACAAATCGCACTCTGGAACGCGGCGATGATCCTGTCAGAGGATCTGGCTGCGGCCGGCATGGCGGCGATGATGAAAAAGACGGCTGAGTTTCGGGATTAGGGAGAAGTGAGCAGGTTTAAGGGAGTAGGTAGCAGGTAGTAAGGCTGTCTCATGATGACTTATCCGAGCAGTTCCAGAAACTCCTTCGCAAAGCGTTCAAATAAGCCTTGAAGCTCGCCTTTTTTGTTGCCGGCTGGGATTTCTTTGAAGTTAACGTGCATCGCTAATTTCAGGTTTTGGTTCTCTTTCCTCAGCTTTTTTACGGCTTGGGTGGATAATGCTCCGACGGATTCATTGCCCGATCCAACATGGTGCTAATATTCTTGAACGTAATTCCCTCTACTTCCCCCGATTTTATTCCAAGCGTTGCAGATTCATCAAGATTGTCTACGAATTTGAACTCAACGATCAGAGCAAGTGCCTTTGGAAAATTGAGGGCATTGGCAAAGCAAAGGAATAGCTCAGAAGGCGACATGCTTGCCTGTAAGAACCGTCCAAATTGTTGAAATTCTTTATCAATCTCCTTTGATTTTTGGGTTCTTTCATTGTCAGGTAAGAGTTCAAGGGATTTCAGACGATGATCTTTTGTGACCTTTAGAAAGCGCATGGCATGATAGAGATGCTGGAAATACGGGCTAAGCCCCTCGCGATATGTCAAAAATGCAAGGGCATAAGACATACGGACAAGGTCCACTTTTGGCATCAATTGCGCTACATCCCAGCGGTGTTGCTGAATTCCAAAACATCGATTAATAAAAGGGTGACCCATATTTAGATATACTACCTCCTTATTATCCTCAGAAATCCATGGTTGGTATTTGTCCTCTGTTAACGAAGCCAAAATTCTGCCGACATCATCTTGCACAAATGAAAACGCAGCAAGTCCCGAGCATGTGTTTTTAATTTCCTCGTAGCCGAAATCAGAACCTCTATGCCTATGCACAAGCCTAGAAACGGTTGCACTTGCCCGTAAATCCTGTTGATGCTTCATCAATCCAAAGAAGATGTTCTGAAAGTTTTGCTGCTCGAATTCCTCGCGCTGCATGGCCATTTCCTCCCGTTGCATCCTCAAGTCATTGCGTTGCAAGACGAGGGCATAGATTACACCTGCGAATGCCAGACCAGAAAACAAGGCGTTTACTGCCCCGAATTGGTCGCCAAACTGGCCTGCCTCTGGTGTGCCTCCGGGAGAAACCAATAAGTTCAAAATCCATAAGACAGCAATCACCACCAAGCCAATGACTGGCCACAACCAAAGCCCTATGTCGCGCTTTTCTCGATTCTGATTCATGTTTCCCATATTTCTATGCCCCTCTATTCGGCGTTTTTTCCATAAATGATTCCAGGGTTCCCAACATTCACTTCACAAGGTCACCATCCAGCCGTGGCCAACTCAGGTCATTGACCTCCAAGTCGGCTTTGAAGGCTTGCACGAGCCGCTGCGCCCGGCTGAGGTCGCCCCAGTCCGTTCTTTGCAGGGTATCCTCCAGCTCCTTGTATTGCCGCAAGACATGTTGGCGGATTTCGGGGGTGCTGCTGCGGTTGCGTTTCATATAGAAGAACTTGAGGAGTAGCAGGCCCCACTTTGCGACGGCAAGGTCGTTGAGGTAGATGGTCGCATCATAGACAATTTCGAAGGCGATTTCGGTGCCCATCTCACCCAATTCATTGCGAAGTTCGAGCGTTTCAGTGTCTTGACCTCTGATGTAGAACTCCATCACCAATGAAAAAATGCCTTGCGCTACGTTTTCTGGCATTTTTGCTCTGGTGAGAGTTGTGAACTCATTCAGCAGTTCAAATATGCGCTTGGCAATTGTGGCGTTGTTTCGCTGGGAGAATCGAGACAGCTTCGACAAGCCTTTCTTTGCCTTCGCCCAATCTTGATTGATGTACTTAAACTCGATTTTGTCGATTTCGAAAAGGATCAGGGCGGTCATGTTGGCTTCCACCTGGGTCTCAAATGTAAGGCTGCAACCAGGAGAGCCTTGGGATGATTCCGTCGGTTCTGGAAAATGCTCCTGGAAGAATTTTTCCCCCGATACGGGCATGCACTCAAGCAGGAGCGACTTCACCTTGAGTGCGGGTAGTCCCAAAAGATTCTTTGCAATGGTTCTTGCGTCGAAGATTTGGGTTTGGATCGGATTGATACCGCCTTCGAGCAAATCCCAAAGCCCTTTGCTGGCTTGGGTGCTG
>JANMIM010001154.1:0-3220 GCA_031375795.1 Bacteroidota bacterium | reverse complement strand
CTCCATTGTAATAGTACTTTTTGCGTCTGATCGACGTAATCCCCCGCTCGCGCGGGGCGCCGACCTTGACCTCCAAGCCTCTCTAATTGGGACCCGTGTTTTCAGTCGATTATTCTTGTCTCGTCTAGTCAAAGAACCGATCTCGTTTTGGCCGAAGCCATACTCGATCTCTTTTTCAAATTAGGACTGCAAAGCTACGAGGTTTCTCTAAACTTGCAATCTTTTTTTTCAAAGAATTTTCCTCATTTTCCAGAGGAACCGTCCACTATTGCTGTGGAGGGATGACAAAGGTAGAAGGTTGTTTTTGATTCGCAAAAGCAGTGCAAAGATATTTCTAGGAAGTCCCGCAGTCGATTGATTATCAGGAAGAAAATTTTACGAATATTCGTAGTATTTATTCGCTGGGCACCATTTTGGGCACATTTGAAGGCTGAAGAATCCCTGACAATCGGTCAAATTTTTCTGGTATCCCTTCAAAATTTGTGGAGAAGCCTGTGTCCCGTCCCGGGAAGAGTGCGATAATCCACAGTCTTTTTCACGGACCTGATCCCAGAATCTTCGATTCCACTACCCATCCTTCACAAAATTGCCCCGAGAATCTGGGATTCCCGGGGCAATTTCTTGCGAGGCCGCCTGCTACGTCAGAACTTATTCTTCCACATCATGCTCTCGACCGGCCGCACCGTGCGCTCATTGTACTTGGCGGATGCCTTCTTATTATATGTGTTGACGACGTCGCCGTCCACCGCAAAGTAAATCAACTGCCCGATCGGCATGCCGGCATAGACCCTCACAGGCATGGAGACGGAAATTTCCAGGGTCCAGGTGTTGCAGAATCCGACGTCGCCCTTGCCGGCCGTGGCGTGGATGTCGATCCCTAGTCGGCCGACACTGCTTTTGCCTTCAAGGAAAGGTACGTGGCTATGGGTCTCGGTATATTCCTGGGTCACCCCGAGGTAGAGGATGCCCGGCTCCAATACAAAGCCTTCCTCTGGAATCTCCAATTCCCGGATCTGATTGTGCTTGCGGGCGTCGAGGATGCTGTCGACATAGACGGCGAGGTATTTGCCCAGGTGCACGTCGTAGCTGTTGCTGCCGAGGCACTCGCGGTCATAGGGTTCGATCACGATGTCTCGGCGCGCGATGGCTTCCAGGATCTTGGAATCTGATAGGATCATTTACAATTCATCCGCGATGTCGTTGATGACAGTCGAAACGGGTGCCGAAACTACGGATTTTTCGAAAAAGGATTGTGCTTCGGGATCTTTTGCTGCGCCATTTTGAACGACGGCGACCGTTTCAGGCGCTTCGACGGCCTTGGTTTCGACCACGGGGGTCGGCTCCTTGGCCTCGATGTGCCTCGGCTCGGCGATCTCTGCCGCAGCTTTGGGGGCTACAAGCGGTGACTTCATCTCTTTTTCCTCAAAGGTCTTGAGGCGCTCGGTCTGGGCCGTGAGGTAACTTTTGAGTTGTTGCAGGATCTCGTTGCGGCGGCTCACGAGTTCATTGGTCTGCATCTCGACGCGGCTGCGCTCGTCGATGGCGTTGCGCAACATCTCCTTTGCAGTGGCCTCGGCCTCTTGGATACGCAGGTCGGCTGTGGTTTTGGCGTTTTCCACCGTCGATTTGCTGGTCTCCTCGGCCTGCAAAAGGGTGCGGTGCAGGGCAGACTCCACTTGGCGCAGGTTGTCGAGGGCTGCTGTGGTCTTTTCCAACTCGAGTTTGAAGCGCTTGTTGTCCTCAATCATGCGCTCCCATTCGCTGGAAAGATTGGTAAGATAACTTTGCACCTCGTCCTTGTTGTAGCCCTGAAAGGCTTTTTTGAAGGTGTGCTGACGAATCTCGATTGGAGTAACCATTGCGACAATGAATAATGTAAAACTTTGATTCTGAACGCGCGACAATACAGTTGTCGCCAAATTCCAAAACTATGGACTCCCGACATGCAGCAGGGGCGCATTTGTACACAGGATTTGAGGGATTGACCTTTTTTGAATTCAGCGATACCGGTTGGCAGCTCAGTCAAACCGGAGGCGGCAATTGGGCAGGAGGGTTTTGAGCGATTCGCGCAGAGCCTGCTGTTTCTCGGGGGTATCGGTGAATGGGTTCTCGCCGATCGACAAAAATTCCAGGTCTGCGAGCTGCAAAATCTCGGGCGGCAGGGCGGTCAATTGGTTTTGACGCAGCAACAGGACTTTCAATTCGTCGAGCAAGGCAAATTCAGGCGGCAGGCTGCGCAAGCGATTGCCGCTCAGCGAAAGGTGGGTCAGCGCCGTCAAATCTCCGATTTCTGCGGGGATGGCCTGCAACTGGTTGTCTTGCAAGTTCAGGTCGATGAGCTTGGAAAGGCGCCCGATCTCTGGCGGCAAGGTTTTGAGTTGGTTTTGGCGAATCGAAAGCTCGGTGAGGGCGGTCAATTGGCCGATTTCGTGCGGCAGGGCCTCGAGGCGATTGTCGGTGAGGATGAGGTGCTGCAAATGGACGAGCTCGCCGATGCTCGCCGGCAAGTCGGCGAGGGCATTGTGGCCCAGGAACAGCGAATGGAGCATTTTCAAGTTGCCGATGCTGTCTGGAAGCACCGTCAATTGGCCGCCTTCCAGGTCCAGAAGCCGCAAGTCACGCAACTCGACAAACGAAGCCGGCAGGCCACTCAGCGGATTGCCCCGCAAGTTCAGTTCCCGCAGGTGCTGCAAACGACCAAATTGCGGGGGCAAGAAGGCCAATTGGTTGTCGCTGGCATCGAGCACTTCCAATTCGCCGAGGTTGCAAAATTCGTCTGGCAAGGAAACGAGGCTATTTCCAGGGAGCAGGAGCCGATGCATGTGCCCGAGCTGCCCGAGCGTGGCGGGTAGCGCGCTCAGGTAATTGTGTCCCAGGTCGACGGTGCGCAAGGAATCCATCTCCGACAATTCCGCCGGGATGCGTAGCAACCGACTGTCTGTGACCAGCAATTCGCGCAGCTGCCTCAACTGCCCGATCTCCGGCGGCAGCACCGCGATCGGGTTGTCGCTCAGGTCGAGCCGCTCCAGGTTCCGCAATAGGGCCAGACTGGTTGGGAATTCCTCGAGGGCATTGGCGGCAAGATCGAGGTCGCGCAAGGTTTGCAGCTGGGTGAATGCGACGGGCAGCGTCTCGAGTTGGTTGTGGGAAACGACCAAGCTTTGCAATTGCGGCAGGACGCCGATCGCTTCCGGCAAGGCAATAAGGCGGTTCCAGGACA
>JANMIM010001145.1:0-12581 GCA_031375795.1 Bacteroidota bacterium | reverse complement strand
CGCGCGGCCGCTTGGCCTCGTTCTCGTCGCTGAGGTCTTCGGAGGCGAAGCTGGCGCCGTGAATGCCGTCGCGACCGGTGCGCGCGCCGACGGCAAGAATCGGATTCCCCACGCCCTCTGCCTTGGCCGTGATGAGTTCCTCCTCCCGCATGATGCCGACGCACATCGCATTCACCAGCGGGTTACCCTCGTAGGCCGGATCAAACATCACGTCACCCGCAACCGTCGGGACACCGATGCAGTTGCCGTAGTCACCGATGCCCTTCACGACGCCCTTGACCAAGTGCTTGGTCTTGGCGAGGTCCAGGTTGCCAAAGCGCAAAGAGTTGAGGCTGCAGATCGGCCGGGCACCCATGGTGAAGATGTCGCGGTGAATGCCTCCCACGCCTGTCGCAGCACCCTGGTAGGGCTCGATGGCGCTGGGATGGTTGTGTGACTCGATCTTGAAGGCGACCGCCAAGCCGTCGCCGATGTCCATCAAGCCTGCATTTTCCTCACCCGCAGCCGCCAAGACCCGCTTGCCTTCCTTGGGCAAGCGCTTGAGTTGCAGGATCGAGTTCTTGTAGCTGCAGTGCTCGCTCCACATGACCGAAAAGATGCTCAACTCCGTGAAATTGGGCTTGCGACTCAGGATATCGCAGATTTTGTTGTACTCTTCCTCCAAGAGACCGAGCTTTTTTGCTTGCTCGACCGTGGCTGGCTGATCTACTGTTTTTGGGGCCATGTGTGACAATTGATGACGGTTTTCAAATCGAACGCAAATCTAGGAAATGCCTTTGGAATTGGGTGGATTGAGTTTTCTTTTTGGAGCGAAAAAGCCTGCCTTCCAATTTGCGGTCTTGGAAACAACACAAGCCAGATGGCAATTCGGTGAAAGCGGCACGACCAAGGCGATACAGGTGGCACGTCCAGCAGGAGGCCTCAGCACCGACTGCTTTCAAGAAAATGCCGTTTCGGGGAAAAGAGGACCAAAATTCCCCCTCCACAGCGAGCCGCCGACAAAAAATTTTGTCGGCGGATTAAACCTCCTCCAATTCCCCCCGTCTATGAGCAAAGACTCGAAAACTTATTTCAATTGATTACCCTATGAAAAGCATACTCTCCCTCCTCACACTGTTATTGATGGTTGTCGCGCTTCATGCACAACCTGCGCGCAATGCGGCCGAACGTGGGCAAGACCGCAGCCAGATCGGACGCGACCAAGCGACCATCGACCGAGACCGCGGCGAACTCAATCAATTTCAAGGTTACAAAACGGGTTTGAAGGCTGCCGTGGCCAATGGAAACGTAGCCTTGGCACACGGCCAACATCAAAAATTGGTCGCTGCGATGCGGCAAGAGATCACGCAAAGCGAAGCGAAGGTCGCGGGCGCCAATGTAGAAGTGCGCCAAAGCGGGGCCGAGGTGCGAAGCGACAGCCGCGAGGTGCGTGGTGACCGCGCCCAAGGTCGCCCTGTCGCCGCTGCCGGTGACCGTGCAGACCGCCGAGACGACGTCGCCGACAAGGCCGACGACCGTGGCGACCTCGCCGAGCGCCGCATGCGCCTAGCCCGCCAAAAAGAAATCCTGGCCGTGTTTCAAGGCATCAACGTACAGGCAGGCGGCATCGCGGCCATCTCCGCCAAACTCAACTTGCTAGACGAGTTTGAGCAAACGATGCTGCGAGACATGGGCGAAAACCGCGAGGAACTCAACGAAGATCACGGCGAGATTCGTGAGGACCGCAAAGAGACCCGCGAGGACAGAAACCACCGTTGATGGCTAGGTGCCCCGACGGTCTCCAGACTCGCCCGGTGCTGAGCATCGGGCGAGTCTCGTTTCGTTACTTTCCGTCTAGCACAAAATAGTTACCGCTCGGCACCGATTTTCTCATGCTTAGAGAATTTTTGCGCGGGAAAACGATCTTTGTTTGTACATTCACATTACAAATGCCTGAAGCCACAAGCTTTGGGCATGCCTTTTGTAAGGTTCATTCGATAATCTTGGTTTTGATCAAATATCTCAAAGCATGAAACGCATACTTTTCACTTTCTCGCTCCTCGCCTTGATGCTCACAGGTTACACATCGTTGCAAGCCCAAAGCCCAGCTTCTTTGGCGGCCGCAAGTCCTGCAACCTCCGGAATGACCGTCTTTGATGCTTATCGCATGAATTTTGCCGCTGCAGTGAACCTTGGAAACGTCCAAATGGCAGATCCACACCGCGTGAAATTGGTGAGCCACATGGACCGCGAAATTGCAAAAGCCGACGCTGCAGCCAGCACAGCTTCAGCGCCAAGGGATGCAGCAGCCAAAGTCACACGCGCCAGGGCAATTGCCGACACCTTCAGAAACATGGACCTTTCCACGGTGGCAGCCTTGGAAGTTGCCAAGACCAAATTGAATTTGGTCGACGAGTTTGGCATCCTCACCGCTCAAAAAACAGCCGACACGCACTGATACTGGTGTCGTCAATCATAGAAGACGGTTGCGACGCAGGTTGCCGCCGTCTTTTTTTGGCACCTATATACAATCGTACCCTAAATGGTAATTACTAACTATATTAGTTGCGAAGCTTCGGTTGGCACGCCTTATTGGTCTTCAAATAGATCTAATTGATCAGAGCCACCCATTAACCTCTTGAAATTCTTGACAAACTTTGCTTTGTTCGCTGCCATTTTCATCGCAGCTAAAACTTGCCAAATTTGAGCAGAAAGTACCTTCTGACCCTTTTCCGTACTTAGGAATTGATGATGGCGCACTTTTCTATTGCCTTTTTCATTTGTTGGGTTTCTCTTATCGAGTTCTTCTAGGACCATTCCTTTTTCTAGCGGTTCATAGATATAGGTCCTGATGAATCTAGCATAGTATTTGGGCCTATTCCTTGACGTAGTCCTTTGATTTCCATAAATTCTATCTAGCTGTAGAAAGAAATCTGGGTGAAACTGAAGGGACCACTTTCTATATTCTTCCTCAAGATAACTATCGACTAGGAGCCTAAGTGCCTCCGGACTCTTTACTCTATCATACCCAAGTTGCTCCCAAATTATAGCCGTGATGGCAACTTTGGCAAATGATCTAATGAGAAGTTCGCACAAGTCTGCAACTGGCAGTTGTGATTTTGAGAGAACCCCTGCAAGTCGTGCTGATAGGTACACATCGCATACCAAGGGTAACACATCGGAATGATAGGCTACTTTTTTTGTTTCCCCATCCAAGAAGTCTATACCAGCTAACATCTTGGTTAGATCATCCGAAATGAATGGTTGAAGATTCTTGGCCTCAATGAAGTTGGGAAGATGGCTTCTACTAGTCCCTTTCCATTGCCGCCCAAGTAGCGACATCATTTTGCTTTTGGAGATAAGTGCTGTCCCATCCTCAAGAACAAAGCAGTCAACTTCCATGCCTCCAATCATCACTGGACCTCTTGCCCATGCTTTTGGTGTTTTTTGTTCTTCACTCATCTGATATTCAATACATTAGGCTATGGACCAACATCTTGTGGCCGCGTATCGTCAAACATACGAAAATAATAGCATAATCACATGATACACATGTGATTATGCTATTGAGTGGCATTTTTTGGCAGTTCGGAGCAGTAGTCCGCCTCAAGAGTTTGTAAGGGAGTAGTTTGGCAGTTCGCAGAAATAGAAAATGCCTCTCAGTTTTTGACACGAGGTGTCAAAGGGGCCGCGTATCTATGTATAGAAAGGTTCAACAGGATACGCGATATGATCAGCACCACTTCCAACGCATTTGAATTCAACGACATCTTCGAGTTTGTCGAGGCATTCCCCACAGATGCGGTGGCCAACGCCCACTTCGCCCAAATCCGTTGGGCTGGCAAGCCTACTTGCCCACACTGCAAGCACGATGTCGTGTACACCTACTCCGATGGCAAGCGCTACAAGTGCGCTGGCTGCAAGGTTCAGTTCACGGTGAAGTCGGGGACGATCTTCGAGGACAGCAACGTCGGCATGAAGAAGTGGTTCATGGCGATCTACCTGTTGACCAACTGGAAGAAGGGCATTTCCTCCTGTGAGATGGCCCGCAAGCTCAAGGTGACCCAAAAGACCGCTTGGTTCATGGAGCAGCGCATCCGGTTCGCCTTCCAAACCGAGTCGTTCAATGCGCCGATGAAAGGGGTTGTCGAAGCCGACGAGACTTTTGTAGGCGGCAAGGAGGCCAACAAGCACAAGAACAAGCGCACCCCAGGAACGCAGGGACGCTCGACCGCTACCAAGACCGCCGTGCTGGGCTTGAAGTCGCGCTCACAAGGGGTATTCGCCCAAGCAGTGATGGGCGACTTGGGCGGTTCAGTGGTTCAAGACTTCGTGACTGCCAATGTAGCCAAGGGGGCGATCCTGATGACCGACGAATATTCTGCCTATGCCAAGGTTTCCGAGAACTACGACCACCGGATCGTAACCCACAGCGCCAAGCAGTACGCCGTGGGCATGGACAACGACACGCACTGCAACGGGATGGAGAACTATTGGAGCCACTTCAAGCGCGGCATCATCGGAGTCCACCACTACATTAGCAGGAAGCACATGAATTTGTATCTTGCAGCTCAGTCGTTCAGGTACAACAACTGCAAGGCGCAAGACTGGCAGCGGTTCAAGATGACCTTGGATCAAACATCTGGAAAGCGCATCACGTACAAGGCACTGATAGGAAAGACGATATGAAAGAGAAGAAACAAAAGAAGCGAGGGGACGAAGTGAGGCCACCTATCGATACGGGAGGCATGGGTTTCAATGAGGTTTTGAAGCGGCTTGCCAATACTGACCCCAAGGAGGCGAAGGCAAAAGAAGACGAAGAAAAGAAATCCACATGTGGATAAGTTGTTGCTTGATGTGAATTGTTGGTAAGTAGGCTTGCGTTTTCCACAATTGTTACCGTTCTTTGCCCAGATGAAAGGCAAAAAGCGGTAAAATATTGAATACGTGCATATCTCATTACCCTGCCTTACACAGCTAATTCGCTCTTTCGTATTCCGCAATCTCAAGCGGGGTACTATTTGAAGTTCTCCACGCTAATGTCGTGGAGCCAGCTATCTTATATCAAATAGGAGAACTCTTATGTCACACAAGGTCAAATCTAATAGCGAGTTATCCCAAAAACAGGAGGATTGGTTCGATGGTATCATTGGAACCTTGATGGCCCATCGCCTTTCACTTCAGCAGGGGGTTGCCCGAAATGAGGTTAAGGAAACCTACAAGGTAATGTGGGGTAGCAGAATTGAGTTTGCCGCGAAAGTAAAAAAGGATTCCACCTCAGAGGTGGTGAAAGGTGTAATTTACGAGTTTCTGACCACCCTTTTTCAGCGTGATCCCAAAATTGAACAAGTTGCTTTTGATTTCTCGCACGACAAAATTCTTGCTTGGTTTAATATCAAGGCAGATGATTTGGAGACCGAGGATGCAATTATTCTTTCTGCTGCACAAACGAACGCCACCTTCTATGAAGATACTGGTATCTCAATTGAATCCATAATTGTCGAAGACATCGATGGTATACCAGTTCCAGCTCACTTTCAGTCGGTTGTAATCAAGGTAGAAGAGGAGTAGGATTACCCGTACCATGGCTACATTTGAGGAACATTTAGCGCAGGCAAAGAGTAATATCGCATTCCTTGAGCACCTGAGCTCCACAGGGAAATACATTGATTGGCAAATAACAGCCTGTTTTTATGTAGCTGTTCATCTAGCCAATGCGCATATCGCCAAACAGGAGAGTAAGAATTTTAGGGCGCACATTGATGTAACCGATTCACTAAATCCTTTCAATGATTTTCCAAGCAAGGTTTCAGAACCTGTTTTTATATCGTTTCAAAGGCTTCATAACTTGTCTCGCAAGGCTAGATACTTGGTTCCACCAATGTCGCCAGATGTTAGTATTGCTCCTGCCTGTTATGCTGCTCCAAAGCATCTGATAACAGCAGTTCAATCATTGGATGTTATTATTCAGGGCTTCAAGGATATACATCGATTCGCGCTGCCAAAAATACAATTTACCTCAAGCGAATTTTTCAAGTATAGATTGAAACATTTTGATATTGCAAGTCCTAGTGTCTCAAATCCCGAGGAGACCATTAAGGGATCGTAGAGCCTGCGTGAGTGGAAAAGTCGTAAGCGGACGGGAAAACCAGCTAAGCCGAACAACTTACAGAACCATTGCAGCAGCCTTCTCATTTGTTATTCCTTGATCTCAAAGGTGAATAGCTCAGGGAGCGATATGCCCAACCCCTTGGCGATGGCATTTGCCGTGCTTATCGAGGTGTTGGAAGTGCCGTGTTCAACGCGGGCGACCTGCGTATAGTCGATCTTCGCTTGGTCTGCCAGGACTTCCATTGTCAGCCCCTTCTCAAGCCGGATGCTTCGAACCCGCGCCCCGAAAGCCTTCAACAATTTCTCGTCCCTGATCGTTTTCATATTGCAATTATGCTATAAAGCGGTATGTTTGCTTATTGCACGGTTGCAATACGAAAGCGATTTTAACCCAAAATTTGGCAGAAATGGTCACACTAAACGAAGACTCGGTGGTAATCACCGTCCCGCACGACTCCCCCGGCGACTTCCTTGGAAGACTGCAAATCGGGATCATTGAGATGGTCAAGTCCCTGCTATCCGTGCATGGGATGGAAGCCGAGCTGGTGCTGGATGAAGATACAAGGGACGGCTGCATCAACGCGCTGGCAATGGTTCAGGCAACCCTCGTTGACCCCAAGATGATCAAGGCGGCACAGGAACTTGCAGCCAAGGTCATGCCAGAATACAACCCGCCCGAATGATGCAACGCCCTACTACCCCAATAGAAAAGGCCACGGTTTCAGTCGTGGCCTTTTCAATTTCAGGACTTGCTAAGTCCGTTGGGATGATTTAATATGGGGTACGATTGTATATAGGTACCCTTTTTTTTGTCGCGGATTGGTTGCCTTGCCAAATTCCATGCACCTTGGTAACTTTGATGGCGTCGCAAGTGCCTAGCCCGGCGATGCAGCGTATCCTTGATTGGTAATCGTTCATGGTATGAAATTGAAAATGAAGCGGATAGGTCTCTCTTTTTTTCTCCTGATCGGCTGCATGGCCCTTGCAGCCTCAGGTGTGCATGCACAAGCCGCCTGCGGTGCCAGGCCGCTCATGACACGCCCCTCGGGCTCAGCCTTTTCTCAGTTTGGTAGCTACCGCTCCAATTTCGAGCATGCTGTCAACGATGGCAATGCCCGCTATGCCGAAATGCACCGCATGAAGTTGGTCTCTTTCCTGGAGCGCGAAGTGCTTCGTGTCAGCCCAGCAAAGGTGGGCGCGGCTGACGCGACGACGACCGCCGGCCCCAATCCATCGACAGAGACCGCCGAAAAGTCCAAGGAAGCCGAGGCCGATGTCGCACGCAAGCAGGCAATCGTCGCTACGTTTCGCGATATGAAAATCTTGGATGCCGAGGGTCTCGCCCAGGCCAAATCCAAATTGGGATTGCTTGCGGAATATGAGAAAATCATGCTGAAACAGGCTCCCCCAACCAACTGATCGGTTGGGTTTCCCCTGACAACAAAAACGGTTGCAACGAGGGTTGCAACCGTTTTTGTTTCGGGAGGCGAATACTCAAAATGATCAGCCTTTGGGGCCGTAGATCTTGTGCAGGTATTTCCCCAGGATGTCAAATTCCAGGTTGACGGGGTCGCCGACCCGTAGCGCACAGAAATTGGTGGCCGAGTAGGTATAGGGGATGATCGTCACCGAAAAGTCGCCTTGGCCAGCATGGACGACGGTCAGGCTCACGCCGTTCACGCAGATCGATCCCTTGTCCACCATCAGGTTGCTGAATTCGGCAGGGAATGAAAATGCAAACATCCACGAGCCATCTACATCGTCGACACGGGTGACCGTGCCCACTGTATCGACATGGCCTTGCACAAAATGCCCGTCCAAACGCTGCCCCACCTTGAGGCAGCGCTCCAGGTTGATGACATCGCCGACTTTCCAGTTTCCGAGATTGGTCTTCTTGAGCGTCTCGTCCACTGCGACAACCGTGTATTCCTGCTGCCCCGAGGCGTCGTTCAGGAAAATCTCGGTCACCGTCAAGCAAACCCCGTTGTGTGCGATGCTTTGATCCACCTTGATCGGCTCATCCAAGCGCGACGCGATGCGAAAGGCGATGTTGGTACCCTGGCGCTCCATCGCGACCAAGCGTCCTGTATCCTCTATGATTCCTGTAAACAAGGTGGCTGCAATTTATCTGAGCAAGGTGAGAACGCCCGCGACAGGCCGCTTGGGAACATTGCCGGGCAGGTGGTCCTCATCGAATCGGATCACATAATAAAACACGCCCTCGGGAAGGTCCTGACCATTGTTGTTCTTGCCGTCCCACAGCCTGTCGTTGTCGTTCACGGCCTCGTTCACAAAGACCTTGCGGCCCCAGCGGTCATAGATTTGAACGACTCTCACCTTGAGGCTGCGGTCGAGCAGCGGCGAAAAGAAGTCGTTGATGCCATCGCCATTGGGTGTGAAGACGTTTCCAAGCTCCAATTGTGGGCAGTTTTCAAAGCAGAAGATCCGCATTTCGCTTTCGTTGCCATTGGTATCCACGGCCGTGACCCCAAAACAATCCGCAATCGAATAAGGATCTGTCCAAGTGAAGGTGGTGACCCCACTGTCCAAGGTGGCGATGAGTTGGTAGGTGCCTTGACGGTTCTCGGCGCGGTAGATGTTCCAGAAATCCAAGTCGGCACCGCAGGTGGAGTCGGGATTGGTCCATTGAAAGGAGACCGTGAGGGCCTCGCAGTTGCGCGTCGTGTCAAACACGACACTGCCGATGCAAGGCGGCTCAAAATCCTGGGGAATGCCACATGCTGTTTCTGAGGCGTTGCGCACCGAGTCTGGCACTTGGCCTGCAGGGTATTCGCCCTCAGACACCACGACATAGCAGTAATCCTCAAAGTTGGTGAGTCCGCGGTCCAAATAGGAGTGCACCGGGCTCCCAGTTCCCGCTACCGAGTCCCGCAAGACGTATGGCCCCGCCTGCTGGTCGGCACGGTAGATGTAATACTTGCGGTTGTACCACGGCACATACTCCCTCCATCGCAAAGTCAGGGCTTGATCGCCAGGCACAATGTTCAGGTAGACGCTCGACCCAGAATTTCCCTCGACGATGAGCTCGTTGTTTGCATCGTACAGGTCCACGCGGTAGCGGTAGCCGCGCAAGACCGTATTGAGGCCGATGTCGCGGTAGGTCGTGTCGCCAAATGGAATGCCGGTCGAAATCGTGGTCCAACTAGGGGCACCAATGATATCGTCGGCACGCGAGAGTTGATAGGTATAAGGTGCGGGGAAAATCGGATCCACGCCCACAGGCTGCGACCATGCCACCTCGATTTCGCCAAGGGCGACGTCGGTGACGGCCACGCTGTCCTTCAACAGTACGGGAAAATCCTTTTCGATCTGCACACATTCCACATCGGTGGCACATGACCGCATCCCATTCCTGAAAAAGGCCCGCACGAGGTAGCAATACTCCACACCGTAATCAAACCCATTGCCGCCATTGTCATCGACAAAGGTCACATTGTTGTGCCCCATGTTGGTGCCGATGAGCGCAAAGCCTGCCGAGGCGGGATTGCTCGTGCAGCAAACGGTATCCTCATTCCAACTTGCCCCTCCCGAAGACCTGAAAATCTCGTAGCCGATGGCCGAATCACAGGCATGCGGATTCCAAGCAAGCGTGATCTCCCGATTGGCCGCCGTGACCACGAGCCCTTCGAGTGGCTTGGGGAGCACCTTGATACGTGTAATCAGGTTCGCCGCCAGCATCTTGTTGTCGTTGTAGTACGAGATGTTGTCGTGCGCATAGAAGTCGATCTGGTAAAAACCGGGCCTGATGTGGTCGCAGACCGTCTGCCAGGTAAACCGGCCCTTGATCGTGTCGTCGTAGGCGACCGGGAAGTTGGGCGGGATCTGCTGACCCGGCGGGTCGGTGATCACGATCTGGGCAGGACTCACGGCCACGGCAAACGGCCCGTTGAGCTGCTGACCATTGTTGTCGAGGTAGAAATAAATGCTGTCGCCGGGTGGTGATACCGAACTGAAGAAGTTCGGGTCATAAACCGAGAAGTCAAATTCCACGAAATCGCCTGCAAAAACGCACAATTCCGCAGGTGCCACGATCACGGGTGGATCGTTGTCACATGGATTTACAAAGATCGCCATGTCCCTGAAGGAAAAGCCGATCAAGAACCCGTCGCGGTACTCCTCTATTACAAAAGCAATGTTGTAAATGCCTACGCGGTTGGGCGTGTTCCAAGTGATGAGCCCTGTGTAGACGTCGATGGTCATGGGGCCGTTGGGGCTCACCAGATCAGGCATCTGGAAGCCCGTGCAGGCGATCGGCGAAGGAATCGACGGCGGATTGTACTGCCTGCAATTCACAAATTTATAAGCCAGCGAATCGCCATCGGGATCGTAGCCGCCGGGATTGTGGGTCCACAGCTTGCCGGTACAGGCCTCATCGATCGGGTGATTGAGAAACTGCGGCGAATTTTCGATTCCGAGGTATGGGTTGATGAGGATCGAGGTCTCAATGAAAAAAGCCTGGTTGCCCGACTGCGTCATGTTCACGATATCGTTGAGCCGGGCGACGTCGAAGTAGCGAGCGAGGTACCAACCTGGACCATTGAAGGTATAGTTGGCCTTGTAGACATTTTTCTTGACGGTGCCGAGGATGTACTCACCCATGTGTGTGCCGCCAGAGCAAGTGAGGCTGGGAAAAAACGGGTCCACGCCGACCGGGCCGTTTTGTCGAGGCACATTGGTGATGGTACCCACGGGACTCGTGCCCGTGGAATTCCAAATCTCGATGTCGATGCTGCACCGATCGACCAATGCAAAGGATGGATCGGTGAATGTGGTGACGGTGATCTCGACCTGATTGGATCCCAGATACCTATAAGTAATGTCGCCCGCCAGATTGTGTGAACCCTTGGAGGCTGCAAACCCCAAAAGCAATACCATCAGGAGGCCCAAATGACGTTGCAAGGCAAGTGGGGAAGACAAACGGCAAATCATGTGCTGATATAACGCAGCCATCTGTGGAAGGTTTCAAACCAAAGGTGCAGAAAAAAATCCCTGCATCGTGTTTGCAAAAATATGCAGAAAAAGCCTCATCTGTGGAAAAATTGGTGCCTTCAGAAAGAAATGTTGCTGATTTTGAGAAACACATGCTGTTTTCTCAAAATCAAACTGTATTTTTGCTGCCCGGATTCCAGAAAGGGTATTCACAGTCCCGCTCGGAAAGGACGCCTGACCAAGGGCGAAACTTCCAAAGAGATTATTTTTGTGAATAACTTGGAAAGCTTCCGGGAATTAAGGTATTTGCACCCCCATTTTACACGGAGTTTGAAGTAGTATTTAGATGGATACGCTCAGTTATAAAACACAGTACCCAAAGCCGCAGACGGTTGAGAAGAAGTGGCTCGTCATTGACGCTGAAGGCCAAATCTTAGGTCGCCTTTGCAGCCAAATCGCCACGATCTTGCGCGGCAAGAACAAGGCATCATTTAGCCCCCACGTCGATTGTGGAGACAATGTGATCGTGATCAATGCCGAGAAGATTCGTCTCACCGGCAAAAAATGGACCGACAAGTCGCACGTGTGGTACACGAGCTACCCTGGCGGTCAGCGCGCACTCACCATGACCGAGCTCATGGCCCGCGACCCACGTCGCCCCGTCGAGTTGGCCGTGAAGCGCATGCTCCCCAAAAACAAGCTTGCACGTGACTTGTACCGCAACCTCAAGGTCTATGCGGGCCCAAGCCATCCTCACGAGGCACAAAACCCCGTGAATTATCAATTGAAGTACGATTCCAAAGCATAAGAGCATATATGGATAAGATTGTCAAAGTAGGTAGAAGGAAGACGTCTGTGGCAAGATGCTTTTTCAAGCCTTCCAAAAACGCCGGAGCAGGCACCATGGTGATCAACGATCGCCCGATGGAAACCTTCTTCCCGGTGGATATTCTGCAAATCAAAGTGATGCAGCCTTTTGTAGTGCTCAACCTGAGCGCTGCCGACTACGACATCCAAGTCAATGTCAAGGGCGGAGGCATCACCGGCCAAGCAGAAGCCGTGAGAATGGGCTTCTCCCGTATCCTCGTTGAAATCAATGAGGAAAACAAAAAGCCACTGCGCACTGCAGGTTTCATGACCCGCGACTCACGCATGGTCGAGCGCAAGAAATACGGCCAGCCCAAGGCCCGCAAAAAGACTCAATTCTCCAAGCGTTAATCCCGCATACCTTTTATTATGGCAGCAATTACTTATGATGATCTACTCGAGGCAGGTGTCCACTTCGGCCACTTGACCCGTAAATGGAATCCAGCTATGGCGCCCTACATTTTCATGGAGCGCAATGGAATCCACGTCATTGACTTGAACAAGACCCACAAAATGTTGGAGGAGGCCCTCAAGGTCATTCGCCAGCTCTCCGCATCGGGTCGCAAGATTCTCTTTGTCGCTACCAAGAAGCAGGCAAAGGACATCGTCGCAGCTGAGGCTGTCAGAGTCAACATGCCTTTTGTCACCGAGCGTTGGCTGGGTGGCATGCTCAC
>JANMIM010001055.1:0-6119 GCA_031375795.1 Bacteroidota bacterium | reverse complement strand
TCGACCCTGACGCCCAAAGGCACCTTGTGAACCAGGTTCAGAACACCGCCCTCGGCGATCGTTTCCTCACCCAGTTCATTTTGGATGCCGCTTACCTCCATGAAAGACGCCTCACCTTGGATGCCTCCCCCCGTGAAGGTGACCCCAAACATGAACTTTGCCGGGGGATAATAGGGCGTTGCAGCGGCCATACCGCTTACGGATTGTTGAGGTTCTTGATCACGAGCGACTCAAAGGCCAGCTCCAGGGTCTCGATCGCGGCCTCGTTGCCGTCGCTCTTCATGTCGGTGCTCGTGATCTTGGTCGGCCAGCAATTGTTGAGCGTCCAGGTCATCGTCGCTGCACCCGTCTCGTTGAGCAATTGGATCGTCACCGTGTCGCGCAAGATCGTGTTGGCCCTGATGTTCGCAAACCAGTTGTAGAATTCATTGTTCCCCACAAAGACCCCGCGCTTCAGGGTCACGTTGTTGAACTTCTGCAGGCCGGGCATCTTGATGTTGAAGTTGTTGGTGCTATTGCCGTGCCTGTACTCGATGATCTGGGCCTCTACATCCAAGCCGCTGATCTCGTTGAACTGAATCGTGATCGTCGCCAATGCAAATGTCACATTGAACTTAAACTTGGGTAAGGGCCAGGTAGAGTTCTGGGTTCCCTGCAAACTTGCCATATCTTTCTAATTAGTTGGATTCCAATGATGAATAATGAAACAAAACTGCCCCCGATCAAGAGCTCGCCAGCATCTGCTCATAGGTGATGATGATGAACTCGGCAGGGTGCACCACGGCCACCTGCACCTGCACGCGCATGATGCCGTTGAGGATATCGAGGCTGGTCATGGTCTGGCCGAGGCCACACTGCACGATATAGGCCTCGGCGGGCGAGGAGCCTTGCAAGCCGCCTGACTGCCAGATGTTGTTCAGGAAGTTGCTGATCATGCCCGACACGGCGCTCCAGGTGATCGAGTCATTGGGCGCGAAGACAAAGCTGAAGGCAGCATTGGCCACGCTCTGCTCGATCATGATGAGGGTGCGGCGCACGCTGATGTACTTGTAGTCGAGGCTGTTGCCATCGAGGGTGCGGGCACCCCAGACCATGGCTGGGCCACGGCCATAAAACGAGCGAATGGCATTGATGCTCTTGCCGCCGAGGGCGTCCACGTTGAGGCTCGCCTGCGCGTCGTCGTTGATCACAACCATCGGGTTCACTGCGCCGATGATGTTCACGTTGGCAGGGGATTCCCAGACACCATAGGTATTGTCATAGAGCGTGTAGATGCCCGCCATCGCTGCGGCGGGCGGCAGCACGTTCACCGCATTCGAGATCGCATTCATCAGGTTGGCATAGTCGCTGCTTTGGTTGTAGAGCGAGCTGTTGTACTGATTGAGCAATGTGAGGGCGGCATTAACACTGTTGGTGAGGGCCGTGAGCAGGGAGTTGAATGTGCTCGTGTACTGCGGTTCGAGCACGTTGTAGAGCGAGCTGCCGGCGGGGATGCTGGGCGGCGGGCTGGAAACGGTCGGAGTCATCGTCGCGGGCCATCCCCAGTTTCTGGAGGCGGTGCCGATCGTGGGCGGGGTGATCTGGTAATTGACCTCGGCGGTCGCGAGGCTGTACATGGCCTGGGCCAGGGAGCCTGTGGGCGTGGTGAGCATGGAGATGGCACCGATGAGCGCAGACGTGGAGATCGACAGCTTGGAGTTGGTGGGCGGGCTGCCTGTGCTGCCCTTGCCAGTCGTGCCCAGCAGGTACAGGGTCTGGAACATCTCGGCCAGGATCGCACCCTGGTTGCTCAGCAGCCCGACGGTCACTTGCGTCGGCGTGCCGGTGCCTTGGGCAGCGGCGTTGAAGGCCGATGTCCAGTCGGGGTAATTGATCGGAGCCGTGGAGGTGCCGCCGGGAGGTGGCACAAGCAGGTAATTGTCCAGGTTGTCGTAGTCGGCCGTGATCGTGTTGAGCGTACCCACGAGCGGACTGTAGATGAGGCTGGAAACGGCGATGTACTTGTTGCCCGTCACTGGGTCGGTGCCACCTGCCGAGGTGTTGTCGATGTTGGAGTAGTTGATCTCGGTGGAGGCTACGACCGAGGTCTGCAACCAGGGGTAGTAGGATACCGCATAGTTGAGGAACGACACCCCGATGGCGTTGCGGAAGTTGCTGATCGCTGGCGATGGGTAGCCCTGATCGCCGTCATAGACATCGAGCATCGCCACGCGGTCCATGAGTGTGCCGGCCTGCATGATCATCTCCTGCTGCAGGGTCGAGTAGTCGTTGA
Source organism: Bacteroidota bacterium (assembly GCA_031375795.1). Taxonomy (GTDB): domain Bacteria; phylum Bacteroidota; class Bacteroidia; order J057; family JADKCL01; genus JADKCL01. The sequence goes on along the minus strand of JANMIM010001055.1, from coordinate 3,847 downwards.
AATCCAGGGTGAGCCCATCGGGGATCAAGATCAGGGTGGGCTTGGGAAACTGGATGTTGGGGAGCAAGTTCAAACCATTGAGCAGGTCGGCGAGCTGCGCATTGGGTGGGGTGCTCGATGTGGCCCCCGCCACGGGCGGCGGCGGATAGAGCCCGACCGAGACGATGTAGCAAGGGCCGCCACCGTTCATGTAAAACAGGCGCAGGCAATTGTACATCAGGAAATTGCCGCTGGTCGGCGTGCCGATCGCGAGGTATTGGGGGCCGATCTTCAGGTCATAGGGCCCTGAGGCGGCGCCCATGGGCGTGGCAGGCACGACCTCGATCGGAAACTGGTAATCTGGCGCCCCCCCAAAGTAGGTATTGTATTCGCTGAGCGAATTCACCATGAAAGGCACACCCACCAAGGAATTTCCATTGAGCTCTGCCATCGCGGTGTACCCGATAAACGCGGGAATCGCCGTAGGCACCTGCGCCACCGATGGGGGAAAGGCGCTTTGCTCCACTGTGTAAACCCCTGGAGTCATGGGGTTATTGGCATTCATTGCACACATATTTGGTCTAGATTAAGTATTTCAAGTTGATTTTTACAAGTGGTGGTATCGCATTTAGAAGTACACATAAATACGGGAACTCGGCTGCCCGCCCCGCTCGGTCTCGTAGAGCACATTGGGGGCGGCATAGGGCAGGCGCATGCCCTTGGGCAGGTCTTGGGCCTCGAGCACGATGTCCAGGTGCGGGCTTTCCTTCAATGCAATCGCCGCGCTGGCAGTGAGTTGGGTCGCAAAACTTCCATTGGGCAGGGGGATCATGGATCCTGTCTGCGTAAAACTCACCTTGTGGCGACCCACGACGACCGGCTCGATGCGGGGATTGCGCACCTTGTGCCCCGACTTGCTCACGAGGAAATATTCCCAGACTGTCTCGCGGGCATGAAACTGCACGCGCAGCTGCTGCCCGAGCGGGCTGGGCGCGCCCGGCGGCATCAGGTCCATCGGCGGGCTGCTGTACATCTCTGCGCTGCCCTGCGTCGCAAACCATTCAAAATAGCCAAATTGACCCATCACCATTCCGCCCTCTGCCTTGTAAAACGTCGCGGCATAGGGTCCCGAGGCACCCTCCACCCAAAATTCCAAAAGGTAGGCGCCGTCGCTGTACAGCCGCAAGTCCACGGGGCAGCCCTGGTTCTTGGGCGTGGTGAAATAGGTCTTGTCGACCACAAGCTCGCCATTGAGGCGGGCGATGCGGAGCCTGCGCTGGGCACCCGGCACCACAGGCCAGGCCTCGGTCGAGAAGTCGAGGGAAAATTGGCTGGGACGCACCTGCAACGCCTGCATCGACATGGTCGCTGCATCGGTGGCCATGAGGTTGTTGCAGTACCAGGCCATGCCACGCGGCAGCGGCTCCATGGCCGTGTAGATGCCAAATTGCGTGTCGCTCACCCTGAGGCCCAAGGTGATGTTGGCTGGAAATTGCACCGCCGGCGGACTCGCGGCCAGACCTTGCCGGGTCGGATACAAGACAAAGCCTCCGCCCTCGTCTGCCACGTACTTACCGCCAAACCGCGAGATTTGAGAGGCTCCCGAGGGCGTAGGCAGGGCATCGATCCCCTTGGCCAGACCATCCCGGAAATAGGAATGCCGCATCACAAACTGAAACAGAAGATTGCCCATTCTCACCTGGCTCATTGCACCTCCGTGATTGTTTCTTGGATTGGTGGAATGAAGTCCTCGGGCTCGGTGTCCACGATGGAGAGCAGCCTGGCCTTGTACACCAGAAACGGCATGTACTTGAGACCCAGCAGGCCCCAGAGGTAGCCCTTTTGCTGGAAGTCCATCGTCTCCAGGGTAAACTCAAGCTTGTCGACCCCGACGGGCATGCCGGGTGTGTTCTGGTTGGTAAACACCGACTTGGCCTGAAAAAAACGCAGCACGTAGGTGAGGAAGTTCAGCGACTCGCGTGCCTTGCTTCCGTCAAAGTGCATCACAAACAGTACATATAGATTCACATGCACCGCCTCGGTGGTGACCGAGTAGTTCAGTCCCTGTGTGTTTTGATACTGTGCCTTCACGACATAGGGCGTGGCCGGGTCCTGGCGCACGTCGATCAGGGACACCAAGATCACATTGTCCTCTTGCGAGGCGATCGATCCGTCTGGATTGACCAACAGCGACAGCACGGCCTTCTTCTCATCGGTGCCGATACCAAGGTGCCTACAGATGTAAGCATTTAGCTCAGAAGCCACATGTGTCAATACATTGCCAATCATCCGTTGAGGATTTCAGAGTCTAAATTCAGTTGGTGATACAAGTGGTAAGTTGTGGAGAATATTTGAACGAAACAAGGAAAATATTTGCTGAAACGATCACCCGACCCATGCCTTATTAGGGCCTGGCAGCCAATTTGTTGCCGTTGAACGGACCTAAGCGCACCATCGCACAAACAATAGCATTTCTGGAGATGGGCGACCATGCTTTGGCTTTTTGTGGCCCACGATCGACAGCACCGCTGAGCGATGGGGCCTGGTTTTTCTGGCGATGCGGTGTGTGTTATGCCGGGGGTTTTGCGCTAGGCCGATGAGATTTTTTTGCCAATGCGGGGATGGTTTCCAAGCTTTTCTTGAACTACCCATCACTTTTGGTCACCAATAACCCAATCCAATTCCCGTTCATCGGCCCAAGCCAGCGCAGCGGCGAGGGCCAATGAACGGATTGAGCACCAAAGGCCCCCCTTCTCCATTCGGGCGCACCCAAAACCCACGTGATGCGCCCGAATGGAGAAGGGGCGGGGGATGAGGCGAATAAAGAACAAAGCCGCCCACAATCACAGCGCCCCCGGCTACTCAATTTCAGCAACCACGCGCTCACCGGCTAATCGATTTCCTGCTGCTTCACCGCGTCCCGCTTGCCAAAGCGGGGGCTGCAGGACCCAGCACAAACCCAATCATCCCAAAAACACCAGCCCTCACTTCCCATCAATTAAATTTGTATATTGGCTCCTTTACCAACTGAATTGAACATGAAATTGGCCGTGGCCGTCTACGTCGAGGATCGGATAGAACTGATCCAGCAGACCTTGCAAAGTCTGTATGCAGGCATCGCCCATGATTTTGAACTCACGCTCATCTTGGACGGCATCCCCCTGCCAGGCAAGGTGTTTGAAGGGCGCTACCTGGACGTGGATGTCCTGCACATGCCCAAACCGATGGGCGCCCCAGCCGGCATGAACCAATGGATCGCCAATTGTAGCGACGACGTGCAGCACTTCCTGTTTCTAGAGGAGGGCATCATCGTCTCACACGACTGCGTGCAAGAGTTACTGGCCGCACTCCGCTCGGCACCCGACATCGGTCTGGCGGGACCCTCGACCAATCGCTGCTGGAATCAACAGCAGCTGAACTGGCGCTGCGCGGGCGTGCTCGACCAGGTACACCTCGTGGGTGCACAGGCCCATGAAGCCTACCGCGGCCAATATGAGAGCCTCGCGCCCTTGTATAGCCTGGGGCCGTTTTGCCTGGCTTTCACCCGCGCCCTGGTCCAAGCCATCGGCGGGGCCCATCCGGGTTATGAAATGGGGCCTTGCTGGGAAATGGATTTTCATGCCCGCGCAGAGCGGGCGGGCCTGCGCGGCGTGCTCGCCAAGGGCGCATACGCCTGGCGGGCGGGTGGCTCATTTCTACACGGGCAGCGGGAGAGTGAACGCTTTGTGGCCAATAAGCACCTGTACCAAGACCGGCTCTGCGCCCTCAAATTGCTGCGCAAGACCGATGGCTACGAGGCCCACTGCAAAGGCGACGAATGCGAGCATTTTGCGCCCAAGGACCTCATTCCGCTCAAGGCTGCCCTCCC
>JANMIM010001045.1:0-2802 GCA_031375795.1 Bacteroidota bacterium | reverse complement strand
CGGGCTGGCCATAGACGGTGCAAGACGAAGAGAAAACGATGCCATGCGTCTGGTGGGCCTGCATCAGTAGCAGCATATTTGCCAGCGAACCAATGTTGTTGACATAATATTCGACGGGTTTGTCCACCGATTCACCTACAGCCTTGAAGGCGGCAAAGTGCATGACCGCGTGGAGATGCCCCACCGCCTCAAAAACCCGGGCCATTTCCGCCAAATCCCTGCAATCGGCTTCGAAAAATTGGATTTCCTCCCCACATATCTGCGCCAACCGTCGCAAGACGCCCGGCTTGGAATTGGAGAAATTGTCCACGATCACCGGCAGATAACCCGCAGCATGCAACTCTACCGCGGTATGGCTGCCGATGTACCCGGCTCCGCCAGTGACCAAAACCTTTTTGAATGAAGTCATCGGGACAAAAATAGAAAAATCGACGTAACTGAAAGTTGCCTCAGATGCCGATGTTCAGGGGCAAGGTGAATGCGCCATTTCAAAGACGGTCATCCCATGTACTCCTTGGGTTTCCAAGGGTATTGCACGACAAATCGCCGATTGAGGGACTGTAGCGGGCGTGCATGGGGCGCGGTACCGTTGAAGATGTAGTCGTATTGGAGCTTGATGATCGGCACTTCGCCCAGGACCACCCACGAGACGTTCTCTTCGAAGTCATCTGTGGTGAGCGAACCCTCGTACCGAATCGCGGTCTCCGTACGCGAGGGCAGCCATTCGATCGGATTGAGCGGGACCGAGAGGTCACCCTCGAGTTTGCCGCTGATGGCTTTGAGCGCGGCAAAAAACGCACGGTCCGGATGGCGTGCCACACGGGGAGGCAGCGTCAGGAAGATCGCGAATACCACTGCCCGGTCCTTGCCAGCCACCTGGGTCTTGTGGACGATGTGCAATTCCGCAGGGAATTTCTTGCCGTTTGTGTGGTGCTCGCTGGGGTGGTGGAAATGGAAGCTGTCCAGGAAAAACTTCACAGTCCCCAAGACGATGTAATTCTCAGGATCAACCTCAAAGCTCACCTTCAAGCCCGAACTCGTCCAAGTAGGCGTACCGTTTGCCGGGGACCAATGCAGTGACAGCTCCAGCGCGTTGCGGGAGAAAACGGTAGGGACCACGTTGATCGGGGACTGGGCGCAATGGGGTTTTTCCATGTAAATTCTTCTTGAAGGGACGTTTGGCGCAAAGGTAATTGGAAATTGGTCTTGGGCTTCCTTTCTTTCCATAACCACGGAACTTGAAGGGACCGGATTTTTGACGCCGAGCAAATCATTGGAACATTAGTTCGCTGAAAAGTATTTATCTTTGGATACATACAATTGAGTGATGAATACAGTTGAAGTAATGGTCAATAGGCAGAAAGATGGGTACAATTTTGTCCTGCTGCCTTCGATCAGGGAGATGATTAGAAACCTGATTCCGAATGCGCATCCCGCCAACAACATCTTCGTGCACTATGATTGGGGGAGCGATTTTGAAAAAAACATCTTCAGGGTGGAGTCCTATATCTATCCGGCGCTTTTGGGAATTGAGAATCAGAAGGACATGAAATCCATCGGCAAGATTGGTTTCATCGACACACAGACCAAGCTTGTAGTGCACTCGATCAGGCCGTGAGTAGGGGTTACAATCAATTCATCGGCAAGGCAGGCCATCTAGCCATTATGGCTGAGTTCTTGATCCGTGGATGGAATGTGGCCATTCCCGAGGTGGACATAGGCAAAGATATTTTTGTTGTGCATGCCAAGGATGGGATACTAAGAAGGGTGCAGGTCAAAACCTCCAAAGCCACCTCCAAAAAAAGTGATTTCAGCGCCTACTTTGCCATTCCATTGAAGCAACTAAGCAACCTCTCAGACCCTTTCATTCACTACGTTTTCATGGTTCGATTAAAAAATGGGTGGTCGGCGCATGTGAAGATTTTACAAGATGAGCTTCTAGATCTGGTCAATTTGGGAATGGGGACCAAGTTTTCAGACAGGATCAGTCTCTATTTTGCTTTCAGCGAGGATCAGAAGACCTTGATCTGTTCGGGAAAAGACCTTTCCAAATACATTTCTGACTTTTCTGGGTTTCCGATCATCGCGCACTGATCATCGGCCCCAAGATTGTATTCCAAACGACCATTTTATTCCCATTTTTGCAATATGGATTCCCAGTTCTCCCCAGCTGAGTTCTCACGCTATGCCCGCCACCTCATCCTTCCCGAATTTGGGATCGAGGGGCAGGCACGCCTGAAAAAGGCCCGCGTGCTCGTGGTCGGTGCCGGCGGATTGGGCAGCCCCGTGCTGCTCTATCTTGCGGCGGCGGGTGTTGGGACGATCGGCATCGTGGATTTTGACGTGGTGGAGGACTCCAATCTGCAACGGCAGGTGCTGTTTGGGGTGCGCGACATCGGGCGGCCCAAGGCAGTCGCGGCCCGCGACCGCATCCTGGACCTGAACCCGCACATCCACGTGCGGGTGTATGAGCAGGCCCTCACGAGCGCCAATGCGCTGGCGATCATCGCCGACTACGACGTGGTCGCAGACGGCACCGACAATTTCCAGACCCGCTACCTTGTCAACGATGCCTGCGTCCTGCTCGGCAAAGTCAATGTCTACGCCTCGATTTTCAGGTTCGAGGGGCAGGTCTCCGTTTTCAATGGTTTGCTCGCCGACGGCTCTCGTGGCCCCAATTACCGCGATTTGTACCCCACGCCACCTCCTCCGGGCACCGTGCCGAGTTGCGCCGAGGGTGGGGTCCTGGGGGTGCTCCCCGGCATCATCGGCACCTTGCAAGCCAATGAGGTCATCAAGGTC
>JANMIM010001002.1:0-9939 GCA_031375795.1 Bacteroidota bacterium | reverse complement strand
CCAGGTGGCGCGTGGGAAGCTGATGACCCCGACTACATCGCGACGGCCCTGCGGGAGACCGAGGAGGAGTTGGGTGTAAGCCGAAACGAGATCGAGGTGCTGGGTTTGCTGTCTTCGCTTTACATTCCCCCAAGCAATTTTTGGGTGCAACCTGTCGTCGGTTATGTAAGCCAACGCCCGGCATTTTTGCCTGACCCTGCCGAAGTCGCCACAGTGATCGAGACACAGCTGTCGATGATTCTAGATCCCGCCACGATGGCCGAAAGCAAGATCAAGCACAGCTCGGGCTTGGTGCTCCATGTGCCCAGCTATTTGATCCATGGACACGTGGTGTGGGGGGCGACGGCAATGATGTTGAGTGAATTGGGAGAGATGATGGATCGTTAGGACCCTGGTATCGGCTTGGGCGGATTAGAAATTAGGATCAATCTTTATCACTTGCAGGATGGAAGGGACTTATTTGAGTGATGCTGCACAGATGTGGCGAGCAGATCGGGTGATGATGGAGGAATTCCAGTTTCCCGGGCTATTGCTGATGGAGGCTGCCGGCCGCCAATGCGCGGAGTGGATCTTGCGGCGTTATCCTGCGACACATTTATATTATGTGTTGGCTGGCCCCGGAAACAATGGTGGCGATGGTTTGGTGATTGCGCGCTACCTGGCTGGAGCTGGCAAGGCAGTTGAAATATTATTTTCGGGTGATCCAAACGACTTGGTGGGCGATGCTGCGGTGAATTGGAATGCGCTAAAGGGTAGCGGGGTGTCGATGCGCACCTGGCCCTGCGAGATTCCTGCACTGTTGCTGGAGCGCCCGCAAGATTGCTTGGTCATTGATGCCCTGCTCGGCACGGGCATCCAGAGTACATTGCGCGGCAGCGTGGCAGCGATCATCGCACAATTCGCGACGCTTTCAATTCCGACCGTGGCCATCGACCTGCCCAGCGGCCTCAATGCCGACACCGGTTTGCAACTCAATACCGTCTTGCCGGCGGCTGCAACGCTCACCTTTCAATGCCCCAAGGTTTGCCATTACGTCTATCCCGCCGCAGGTAATTGCGGCGAAGTGGTCACATTTGACATCGGCATTTGGCCCCAAGTCATTGCCGGCTTGGGCATTCGCCGTCGGTTGATCGACGATGGACTCTGTCGCGAACTCTATCGCCATCGCGCGACAGACGGGCACAAGGGGACATTTGGGCACGCGCTGCTCGTGGGTGGGAGCAAGGCCTATGCCGGCGCCATCGGCCTCTGCGGATTGGCCGCCCTACAAGTCGGCGCGGGCCTGAGCACCGTCTTCACGACAGAGAGCGCCCGCTGCGCCGTTTTTGATGGACGTCCAGAGCTCATGGTTCGCGCCGTCGGCGACAGCACTACCTGCTGGCTCGACAGCAGCGCCCTGCCTGCGCTCAAAGCCAGCTTGGCCGGCAAGTCCGCCCTCGCCCTTGGTCCTGGTCTTGGAAACGAGTCGGCCACATGCGACTTCGTGCAAGGCCTGCTCCAAGCATGGGCACGACCCCTCGTGATCGATGCCGACGGCCTCAACGTCCTCTCCTCGGAGCCCGAACTCTGGCGCTATGTGCCTCAGGGCAGCATTCTCACGCCCCATCCCGGCGAGATGGCGCGGCTCATGCCTGGATTTGACGTGCGCAACCAGCGGCTGGAAGCTGCCGAGAAACTCGCCGCCCAAAAGCAAGTCATCGTCGTACTGAAGGGTGTCGGCACTGTCGTGGCGATGCCCGACGGCAAGACCTATGTGAACACGAGCGGGAACGAGGGCATGGCCACCGGCGGTGCCGGCGACGTGCTCACGGGCATGCTTGCAGGCTTGCTCGCGCAAGGCTACGCCCCTGAGGCAGCCACACTGCTGGGCGTGTACCTGCACGGTCGCGCAGGTGACTTGTGCGCACAGGCGGCTGGCGCGACCGAGGCGGTCACCGCCTCGGGGATCGCCCGGCACATCGGTCAGGCAATCGCAACATTAAATTGATGGCTGGCCTTCATTCCCCCAAAACACAAAAAATACAACGATGACGGCAGTTTATGGATTGATCGGTAAAACACTCGGCCACAGCTTTTCCAAGGGCTATTTTTCTGAAAAATTTCACAACGAGCACATCGATGCCATTTTTGAAAACTTCGAATTGGCGGACATCAAGGAGTTTGAGTCCCTGCGTGGATCACACCTGCAGCTGCGGGGGCTGAGCGTCACGATTCCTTACAAAGAGGCGATCCTGCCATATTTGGATGCCTTGAGTCCGAATGCGCAAGCGATCGGCGCCGTGAATTGCATCGCCTTTAGGGATGGATTGGCAGTGGGGCACAACACCGACGTAGTCGGGTTTCGGGAGTCCTTGGCGGAGGTGTACGAGGCAGCGCCGGGCGGCAAAGCCCTGATCTTAGGCACCGGCGGTGCGGCGAAGGCCGTGGAGTTTGTGCTTCAGCATTATTTTGAATTTGATGAGATCCTATTGGCCTCCCGCAATGCCCACGGCGATGGCACCATTGGCTATGCCCAGCTTGCGCAGCAGGGCTTGAGCGGCTATCGTTTGATCGTGAACACAACGCCCTTAGGGATGTTTCCGCAGGTTGAGGGCTGTCCCGACTTGAACTTTGAAAGCCTGCGTGCAGATTGTTTCGTATTCGACTTGATCTACAACCCGGAGGAAACGCAGCTCTTGAAGGCTGCCCGCGCGAGAGGCTGTGCAACGCGCAATGGATTGGACATGCTTATCCGACAAGCGGAGGCTAGCTGGGAGATTTGGGGAGTCTGATTTGTTCAGCTTGGATGTTTTGTGCGCATCCTGAGTACAAATTCGACGATTTCATCGACCGTTTCTTGAAGTTCAGGCCCCATGCGCAGTTGCCCTTTGCGGCCGTCGTCACCCATCAGCTTCATCAGGGCGAACCAGAGTGGTTTGAAGACCTCCTTGAGCTGGAATGGGCTGTTCTCAAAAATACTAGCGCATTCGTGGATTTGGTGACGGATTAGAAGGGTCGTGAGATAAAGCTGATAGTAAGCAAAATTGTGATTGTTAGGGACTTGTTTTTGGAAATAAGCAGCAGCATTATCCTTCGCCAGCTGGAATTCGCTATTCCAGAGGTGAAGCAAAGCAAGTTGAATTTCATCATCGGTCATGTTGTATTCGGCGCTCGGCTCCTCACAGCGAAACGTGTCCTCGTGGAACGACGTGGTTTTGCCTGATGCCTGTGTTGCGGGAGCCTTTTTATCCTCTTCTAGATGAGTGGGCATGTACAAAAGTGCTCCCATCAATTCCTCAATACCCTTTGCTGCTGCAAAATTGCCAGCTTCGGTAAGTTGATGCACGAACTTTTGGAGCTTGGAATTTAGTTCTGGGCCTTCTAGCCATGCCTCCAAGAACGAAATCAGCCAACGCATCCGGATTGCCCCCTTGCTTCCCGCCATGCGCATGAGGTACCAAATGTTGAAGAAACGTTCCTTCAAGCGATAGAGGTGATTTTTGGTGCCCGTTTCGACGCGCTCAAGGATGTCGTTGTCCACCATCTGTTGAAGCTGGGCGGAGACTTTTTTACTTTCTAGGCGGGTGGCTGCGGCAATTTCTTTTGTGGAGACGGCATCCCAAGCCATGGACACTTGGTGAAAAATGCTGCGTTGCTGGCTCTGAAGGTCCTCGACGCGGTGCTTGTAATAAGGGGATACTTGGTCTAGGATGCTTTCCAGATCCTCCATGACTTCGGTTTCTCCGCCCTCCATCAAAGAGGAAAACAAAAGGAGCAAAAGCCGGGGAACCCCGCCCGTCAAGCGTCGAATGGCCTCCACACGCGCAGGGTGCTTGGCGAGAAGTTCGTCAAAATCTGCTCTTTTTCCCGCATTGTCAGCGAGACCTTGCATCAACTTCATGCTTTCGGCCTTGTCTAGTCCTGGGAGGTAGATCGTATTGAAGAAATCGAAGAATGGTTTGTCATATCGATAGGTATGGTCCATCACCCGCGCACTCGCTGCTACTAGTCTTATGTCGGTTGCAGTCATCAAAATCTCCCGCAGCCTTCGGACTTCGTTATCATCCAGCCGATCGAGCAAGTCGCCAAAGTTGTCGATGAAGAGGACAAGTTTCTTTTTGCTGTCGGTCAGCCGCTGCCGAATCGCCTCAATAAGCTTGTGTTCGGAATTTTGCTCCGCCGAAGATTTTAACTCTTTTGATAACCCTGGAAACTGATCTTCCAGCAATTCACCAAGTGCAAGCCACAGGTCCAGCAATTCTGCTACACCAAACAACTCTTCAGGAAACAAGATAGGGATAAGCCAATCTTTGAGTTCTTGATTTCGGCCGATTTCGTAGGCAGTTTTGAGCATGAGGCTAGTTTTTCCCATGCCGCGCTGGCCGACAATCAGGAAATGCTGATCGATCATGTCCAGACGCGACGCTGAAATTTCCTCCCAAAGCAGGCGGAATTGCTTTTCGCGCACGATGAAACGCGCCAAAAACTCGTCCTCGGGCATCCTCGCGGGATTGTAGAGAAATCTATTGGTGCTTTTGGCTTTCATGGCGGTTCCACCAGGCTTTGAGGATAGGAGAGCGAAAATGATAGGTCGATTCTCGGTGATTTCGCATCAGATAGCCATCGATTTCCAAAGCCTCCAATATATCGGCGCAGCGGTCGATACATCCACATTTGTTAGCGGCATCGACAAGCATTGAATAGTGTGGTGCGGGAGAATTTGCGGCCATTTGCAATGCCTTGAACGCAAATTTTCTCTCCTTGTCGTGAAAAACCTTCTGCAATCGGCTGAAATAGTGATCGAATTGAGGCTTGTTTTGAAGGTGAAGTAGATTTTCGAATGCCCGATCAATGACTGCCGCTGGATCTGAGACTTCAGTTTCATGGTTCATTTCTCTGATTTCCTTCAAAATCAATTGTATGTGATAGGGAATCAACCATTCGATCCGATCGATCAAGGTCGCCAATAGTCCACCGGTGAGCGGAATTTTGTATTCCTTGAGAATAAGAGCTGCCATCGCGAGGGCTTGTTCTCTTTCCAAGGGCTCTACAGTTACAAAGTCAAAATCATTGACGGTTTTTAGATCACCTGCTTTGAGAACTGCGTGGTTCAGGCTAACAGAACCTGTATAAATAAACGAAAGGTCGTGGTTGGCCTCCAAGTGCTGCCTAAGTTGGCGGTGAATAAAGAGAAAGTTTGCTGCCGCCGCTTCACTTTCATTGTCGAGAATGTTTAGGACGACTTGCGGAAATTCATCGATCATGATCACTAGGCGTGCTTTGTCGATCTTGATTTCTTTCAGAAGTCCTTGAAGATTTCCAATCCAATCGACCTCGATCTTGGCTTTTACTTCCGCTTTGAACCCATAGGCTTCAAAATTGAAGGACTCAAAATGCTTGGAGACTTCCTTGATCTTCGTAAGCGTTTTTTGTCCCCAATTCAATTTCACTGAACTTTCAAGGATGTTGGCGATCAGTCGGAGGAAAAACTCCCCTACGGTTTTGCAAGCTTCGTAGTCGCCGTATATGAAGAAATGCCCAGGCTGAGGGTTGTTTTGCAAATGCTTCATGATGGAAGTCTTGCCAACTCGCCGAGGTGCGGAGAGGTAGATGTTGTTGCCATCTGCCAAGCTGCGATATATTCGATCAACTTCTCTTGAGCGCGGGTAGAAGTTGTCTTTTGTTGCAGGTGTGCCAATTGTAATCTTCATGGAGTGGATATTTCTTATTGCCAAAACTACTTGACAATTCCAGAATTGCCAAAACATTTAACAATTATTTTATTGTCAAAAAAGTTGACAATTTTGGGATTGTCATTATTTGGCTACAGAACAGTATCATGGATGCTATATCTGAAGCCAAGGGAGCTGCCACGCAAATTTGCCCCCCCCCCAATCAAAATCTCGTCTACACAGTTATCGTTCTACATTCGCCTCCGCAACCCCCTCCCCCAAAATTTTCCCCCCTCCAATGATAGAACGCAAAATAAACCCTAATTTTGGCCCGATGTCCAAGAAGCGAGCATTGGAGACGATACAGGCGCCCATCGCTGAGGAGTTGGTGCAGTTTGAGAAGTATTTCCGTGGGGCGATGAAAAGCCGCGTGATGCTGCTCGACAAGATCATGCAGTACCTCGTCAAGCGCAAAGGGAAGCAAATGCGGCCGATGTTTGTATTGCTGAGTGCCAACCTAGCTGGCGGGATCACCCCGAGCACATTTCGCGGGGCGGCATTGATCGAGCTGCTGCATACGGCCACGCTGGTGCACGACGATGTCGTGGACGACAGTGACGAGCGCCGGGGCTTTTTCTCCATCAACGCCCTCTGGAAAAACAAGATATCGGTACTCATCGGCGACTTCCTTCTGAGCAAGGGCCTCCTCATGTCGCTTGAGCACGACGACTTCCAACTCCTCAAGATCACCAGTAACGCCGTCAAGCTCATGGCCGAGGGCGAGTTGTTGCAAATCGAGAAGGCCCGAAAGCTCAACGTGGACGAGGCTGTCTATTTTGAGATCATCCGCCAAAAGACCGCCTCACTCATCGCCAGTTGCTGCGAGGTCGGCGCTGCAAGCGCCCAGCCCGCAAACAGCGAACTGATCGAAAAAATGAGGATGATGGGCGAGAAGATCGGGATGGCGTTCCAGATCAGAGACGACCTTTTCGACTACGGCACTGAGGACGTCGGCAAGCCATTGGGCATCGACATCAAGGAAAAAAAGATGACCCTGCCGCTGATTCACGTGATGAACAAGGCGACTTGGGCGCAGCGTCGCAAGATCATCAATGTCGTGAAGCGCCACAACACCGATAAGCAGCAGGTCGATTGGCTCATCCAGTTGGTCAAGGACCAAGGCGGCATCAGCTACAGTGAGCAGGTGATGAACAGCTTTCTGAAAGAAGCCATGGACATCCTGGACAGCTTCCCCGACTCCCCCAGCAAGACCAGCATGCGCGACTTGGTGGACTACTCGGTGTCCAGGGAGAAGTAGGGACGATGGTAGCCCGAGGCCTCCGGCCGCAGGGCTATCGACCGTCAGGCCTCTGGCCTGCGAAAATAGTAAGCAAGGGCCAGGCGAGAATTGGCCCAAACCGACCACCTCCCCACCCTCCGCGACTTCTTCCAATTCATCTTCAAGGTAAATTCCTGATCCCTGCGTACTTTTGCATCCCAATGCAAGTGCAACAGATCATAGAGGCGCTCATATTTGCAGCCGACGCCCCTTTGCGGCCGGCGCAGATCATGGAGATATTCCAAAACGAGGAATTTTTTGGGATCAAGTTTGATGAATTGGTCTTGGAAGACGCTATTTCTGCCCTGCAACTGAAATATGAGGACGAGAGCTTCGTCTTCGAGCTGCGGCAGATCGATGGGGGATACCAATTCTACACCAAAAAAGACTATTACCCCTTTGTGAAACATGCTGCGCTCGCCAAGAGCAACCGCCGCATGTCTCGTGCCAGTCTCGAAACCCTGTCCATCATCGCCTATAAGCAGCCCATCACCAAGACTGAAATCGAATTCATCAGGGGCGTGAACTGCGACTACGCCGTGCGTAAGCTGCTCGACCGCAACCTGATCGAGATTCAGGGCCGCTCAGATGTGGCAGGCAGGCCGTTGGTGTATGGCACGACGTCATTTTTCATGGAGTATTTCAGCTTGAATGACCTCAAGGACATGCCCAAGTTGGAGGAGGTGCATTCAGACGAAGTGGAATTCCAAGCCCAGTTCAAGATTGTGATCTCAGGAGAGGACGACGAGGACGAAGGATCGGGTGACTTGCCCAATGAGGATGAAGTGCGGTTGTCTGATTCGGAGGAGTTGGACGATGAAGCCTTGGAAAATCAATTAGTATTCAACGATTCGGAGGAAGAATAAGTGGAAGAGCAAGAAAAAACGAAAAAGCCGGCGGCCAAGACTGCAAAGGCAAAAGCCATTGCTGTCGAGCCAAAGGTTGCGACAACCGCAACCGCCAAAGGCAGGAAGTCGGCCGTCGCCGCTCCCAAAACCTCCGCCGCCAAGGAGCCCAAGGCCCTGCCTGCAGCAGAGAAGCCGACCCCAAAGCTCCAGGCCAAGAAAGCCGCCGAGGAGCCAAAGACCGTGGCTGCTACCGAAAAGCCGACCCCAAAGCCCCGGTCCAAGAAAGTTGCCGAGCCAGCGACCACGGTTACCGCAAAGCCAGCCACCCAGGCCGTCTCGGCGGCAGCTCCCAAGGCCAAAGCCAAAAAGGCGGAGCCGGCTGAGGCCCCTGCCGAGGCCAAGCCAGTCAAGAAAAAGGCGGCAACAGCGGTCGTCGCCACTGCTGCAGCCGAAGAAAAAAAGCCAAGCCGCAAAAAAACAGCCGACACTCCCGCATCGGCTGAATCGAAGGTTGCTTCAAAAAAGGCTGCCAAGCCCCTCGCTGAGGCTTTGAAGGCAGCCCCCCCCGCATCCGCCAAAAAGGCCGGAACGAAGGCCAAGTCGGCAGTCAAGGTTGTGGTTGTCGCCCCTGAGGCTGCCGCCCCAGCCGAGGTAGCCAAGAAGGAGCGCCTCAAGCCGCGTCGCCGCGAGCTCAAGCGTCAGGGCCTATGGGTACCCAAGCACTTGCGCGGCCGCCAAGAAATCACCGAAACCGCAGAAATCTCCAACCCGACAATCTCCGCCAAGGAGGCCCCGAAGCCAAGTCCAGACCAAAAGGGAACGATCGAGCGTGGCAAAGGCCCCTCCAAGGTCGAGCAAGGTCCCAAGAAGGGGGCTAAAGGGGGGGCATTTGCCGATTTCTACATCGACCCCAAGAAATCGACCGGCAAGCTCTCCTCCAAGGACGAGAAGGCCGCCTACAAAAAAGACAAGGCGGGCGACAAGCCTTCAAAGGGTGCCAAGGGTGGCAAGTCGGCTCCTGGTCAGGAGAAGAAGGAAGTCCCCAAGGCCTTTGCGGGGGTGACCAAGCGCCCCAATACGCGTACCGAGCGCAAGAACGAGCGCCGCGCGGAGCGCATGGACAAGGCCGAGCAAGAATACAACCAGTCGCAGGGGCTGTTCACAGAACCCATTCGCCTCAACCGGTTTGTGGCACTGTCGGGCATCTGCTCCCGCCGCGATGCCGACGGCCTAATTCAAGAAGGAAAGGTCAAGGTCAATGGGAAAGTCGTCAAGGAAATGGGCCACAAGGTGATGCCCGGCAAGGACAAGATTGTCTACAAAGACCACGAGCTTAGGATCAAGGTCTTTGTGTACTTGCTCATGAACAAGCCCAAGAACCTCATTTCGACCACCGACGACGAGCGCGGCCGTGACACGGTCATGGACATCGCGGAGCGCTACACCAAGGCGCGGGTTTATCCCGTGGGCCGCCTGGACCGGAACACGACGGGGCTGCTGCTGCTCACCAACGATGGAGACCTCACACTGAAGCTCACGCATCCGAGCAGCAAATTCCCCAAGATTTACAACGCAAGATTGGACAAGGACATCCAAGACCAAGACTTGCAAAGCCTGCGCAAGGGCTTTGAGCTGGAGGATGGCTTCATCAAGGCCGACAAGGTCGAGCGCACGAGCATGGAGCTGGGCAATGAAATAGCCTTGGAAATCCACAGCGGCGCCAACCACATTGTCAAGCGTATGCTGGCGCATCTGGGTTACGAAGTCATCGCGCTGGACCGCGTGAAGCTCGGCCCGCTCAATAAGCGAGGACTGGCCAGGGGTGCTTGCAGGTTACTCACGGAAAAAGAGGTCGGATTCCTGAAAATGCTCTGAAAATAGGGTAGAAAACGATGCACCCTTCAGGTAATCAGAAAAGACACATTCTCCGCCACGCAGGGCAAGAAGAGGCCCATCGATGCCACGCGGTGTTGATGCAACCGTGTAATCCAGCGTCGGAATTGGGCATGCACATTCTCCAAAGTCGGCGTTTCATTGTATCAAGATTCCTGGAAGGCGACATTTGGCTGTCATTTTTTTTGAAAAATTTTGTGAATAAGAA
>JANMIM010000977.1:0-14753 GCA_031375795.1 Bacteroidota bacterium | reverse complement strand
TTGTTTGCTATTTACAGAAATAACTAGCAATTTTAAAACAAAATGGATTTGTTAGCTAATATCACTTTTCTTTACAATTGTAACGTGAATAGGTTTATGAATCAACGATTGAAGCGAACCGATCAGTTCGCTATGCCACTTTTTCCGATTTCAAGTCATGCTATGCTCCAACCCACATTTATCCGCATTCTGGGACGACGAAATGTGAGTGAAGATTGTCCCAAAGAAAACTTCTGATCTCTACTCTGCATTTGATTACTCCAATGAAATCAGCACTTTACCATCTACTTATTTGGATCTCAGGTTCCGACTCTAACATCCTCAGAAGTTGCCCGCAAACTGAGCAAAAGAAACACGCGGGTTTTGGAACACTCGTATTGGTTCCAGCAATCCTTTCATGGATTTCGATGACTTATGCAATTTCGACTTTCACCGATAACGCTTTGTTTTTTTGTGGTATTGGCATCATCTGGGGTACAATCATACTTTTCTTTGATCGGTTTATCGTTTCTAACTTTAAAAAGTCTAAGAGCATAGCAAAGGACTTTTTTTCATTTCAATTCATGCTTAGATTTTTTCTAGCGGTTTTTATTGGGATCGCTGTGTCTCACCCTTTGGTCTTATTACTTTTCCGAGACAGCATCTCGGAGGAGCTTGAAGTCTTTAATGCTGAAAAAAAGGATGTAATCAGAAGAAAATATGCTGATAAGGAGAAAGAAGTAATCAGATTAGATTCACTTTCATTGGTTAAAGATCATGTAGAATTAACGGAGAAGAATGAGGACATTAAGTGCATTCGCAAACTTATGGCCTTCGAGCAGGCTGGAACGAAAGTGGAGCTTACGTGTGGGGCGAGCTCGGGTTATCTCGGGGCCAGCACCAGAACGACAAACTTCAAGGCTTTAATTGACTCATTGTCTATCGAAAGAGACTCCATCCAAATGAGCATCGCTAGAGTGAATCTGAACACAAAGAAGAAAACGCAAGAATTAGATACTCTTAGGGAGAAAGAGATAAGAGTAGTAGCCTCGAAGTTTGGAGAAGACTATCTGAACAAATCAATTTGCCTAGAAAGATTGTCAGAGAAGCATTCTATTTTTGCAATTACAAAATGGTTTATGCTTTTATTTATTCTATTTATGGATACGCTTCCAGTTTTACTTAAAGTCGTAACAAAACGAGGAACGTATGATAGAATACTTTCTGACGTAGATGAGGAAGATTTTGAATTCGATTTTTACAAAGACCAGCGAATCGGAAGCAAATCAACCAAGAGGCGAATGAGAAAATTTGTGGAAAATCTTGAAAAGCGGTTAAATCACATCCTCTACCATGAACTCAACGATACATTCGTTGCTTGGAAGGCAGATCCAAATCGGACAGTTAAGGATTTGCTCTCAAAAATAAAGATGCTATTGTCACAGCTAGATGTTGACTTTGATCCTAATGGAATAACGAGTAGTGGTGGTGTGCGTGGCAATTGGTTTGAAGAACAACAGTCTAATATCGCTATCGTAGGAATCACTGCGGTTAGTGTTGTATTAGGGTTGATTATTTTTCATTCAGATTTTGGACTCACAATTGGATTGGGTGCTTTCGTCCTGACGGTGATGAGTACCTTCAAAGATCGCAAAAGTATCTTCAAAATTAATTAAGCAAAAAAATGAAAAAAGATACATGGTTAACGATATTTGTTGGAGTATTCGTTATGGTTACTATACTCTTCACGTACAATTTGTTTTTTGACAAACCAAATGCAGAGATTAATGACGCTTTGAATGATGAGGTCAAACGGAAAGAGAAAACCATTGATAGCCTTACGCAGAGTCTCGAAAGGCTTTCTAAAGCAGTTGACACTTTGAACAAGAAAATATCCGTCGAAAAATCTCAGTCAGAATTAGAAAAGGAAGCGACCAATTCAAAAATAATTGAGTCCGTCAATAAAGCAAAGTTATTCATTCAGACGAAACTTTTTGATGAAAAAGAGTATCGTAAGATTCGCGATGAGTTGTTGGAGCTTTATGCCATCAAAGGTCTTGAAGATTCACAAAATCAAGCATTGATTGGGGCAATTCGAGGTATCAATGAGGAGTATTTGCATCATTCGATTCTCAAGACTCATAGGGCAGATCCTGCGGAGGCAATTGGCATCCTTGAGAAACTTAGACAAGTTCCATATTTGACGAGCTCTCAAAAAGCGTTGATTCAAGCTCGCATTGCGGAAATCGACTCAGTTTCACGTTGAGTCTTTTCCCACCATGTTTCATTTCTTTTGAAGCACGATCCTCAATGTAAGTGACTTTTCGCGGAAGCTACCGTCTCCGGGAAAGGGTGTGTTTCAAGCAACTTGAAAGGAGTGAAATGCTCGAATCAATCCAGCCCAGACAAGCGAATGAAGACACGCTCGACAAGAAGGTAGCCGCCTTCATCCGCTCCGATTGGAAGCAAAAGGTGGCGAAATTGATCCGCAAAATCCGCCAAATCCGCCTATGCAGATGGTATCTGGAAGTGCATGGCGGCAACCTGATCCAGCTTTGCGTGATGCGGTTCTACCTTCTGCGCGACTCCCGAATGGTGCCGACGACTTTGAGGGAATACACCATCGCCAATGACGATCCCGAATTCAAGGTCTTGGAGAGATTTGACGGGGATTGACGGTACAATTATCCTTTCCAAAAAAATCCCCACCCCACCGAAACTTAAAGATTCAGTAATGAATGCGGAATGGGAACGGAGTACGGACGAAACGCCAATCGAACGGAAGCGGAATGAAAACCAAACGGGGACGGACTCCAACCACCTTCCGGATTCCCGACATGCAAGGGGAAAGAGAAGGCTCCCGACCTTGAAAGGCAGTGCCAAGGAAAGCTGCTCGTGGGCTTGGAAGTCCCAGGAGAAACCACTAGCTTGTCCTTGCCAGACCCGGAAATGTTTAAGGCTGGTTTAAGAATGTGCAAACATGTTCAAGGAATTCGATGGTTCAAGGCACTGTATTCCAGCAACTTGCATTGCAAAGTTGATAATTGCTTAATAGATGACATTGGACTGAAGTCATGGGCTAAACATGACGCAGCCCATTTCTCACACCCACCCCACGGCATAGCCCATGACTTCAGTCGTGGGCTGAAAAGGAGCATTGCAATTTTCCATGACCACCACGTCCTTCATCCACCCCGCGCCGCCAAAAACGCTGCCTCAAATTCCGCCAACAGCTTCGCCTGCCCCTCCGGATCTTGGTACCGCCGCGAAAAATGGATTGGCACCGCTTTCCTGACACCGGCCTCCGCCAAAATCTTGCCTGAGAGACCTGCCATGGAGTGCTTGTTTCGTTCGGCAAGTTCCTGGTCCTCCATGCTGTAATAAGCTTCGACATATACCTCGTCCGCATCGCGGCACAGGGCCTTGATCCGCTCGAAATTGGCTTCCGTGGCGGCATGGTCCATCACGTAGGCCAGCTTGAAACCAGCTTCCTCGGCCAGGTATTGAAACAAGTCTCCCGCTGGCAAAGTCGTCGCTGCGTCGATGACGATCGGGCGAGCAGGATCGACGTGTGCATAGGCATCCTTGAGCGCCTGCATCCAACTGCCCGGCCGGTAGGGACACTGCGCCGTCAAAATCTTGACTTTGGGATGGCAGGTGAACAGGTACGCCACGCAATCCACGCCGTGGTCGAGCACGGCTGCTGTCACCGCAAAGACCTCGTTGCGGTAGATTTCGGGACCCCGCATGTCCTCCAAGGTGGCAAGGGTCCACGTGGGCGTCTCCAGCAGGTAGCGCAAGATGCGGCCCTCGGCATTGAGTTCGCGCACCTCGTAACTCACCGCCATCTCGTCGTACTTCAGCAGATTCCAATTGAAAGCCAGCAGCTTGTGTTGCACCTGTTGCGCGAGCCCGGGAGGGCCGCACAATACCACGCGTCGCCCGATCGCCAATTGGTGCCGCATCACATGGTCGAAATTGATCCAATGGTCGATGTGTGTATGGCTCACAAAAATCGCCGCCGTGTCGCGCGCATCGCGCACCGTGAGGTCGCTCGCCAATCCACAGTCACAGAGATAACTCAGCGGGTGGTTGTCGATGTTCAGTTGGAGGCAGACATCCTCTTGGAGCCTGCTTTTGAGTGTTGCTTTGATCATGGGTTACATGGTATTGGGTTCAATGGGTCAATCATGATGGGGTAAAGGCTCAAAACGGCAAATCGTAAGCCTGAATGATGAGACCGAACTCCCTAGGCATTTTGCGTCTGGCTTTCGTTGCTGTGCGCATAGTGGATCAGCCCCAAGCGTGTGCAGTATTCCTCACGACTTCCGTGTTTTCCAGCAGCCTAGACGATCAGCCCCCGTTTCGCCCATTGAGGATCAAATGCTTACGTGATTCCTCAGACAACGGAATCTCGAAGTCGCGCAGGTGCCGAACTTCCTGGATTCAGATCTTTGCAATCTAAAGTCCTTCGCTCATGGCTGCCCCCTCAAATCGCGCCGCCATCGGTCGGTTGCTGCTGGGTGCCGGGGGTGCTGAAGCTGCCCGGGCTGCCGCCGCCGCCACTGCCGAAGTTGAATCCGACGCGGCCCTTGCCGGTGCCGGCGATCTCGTCGTTGTCCTTCTCAAACTCGAGGACGTCGGCGAGGATGAGGCTGTGCAGCATGTCGTGTTCGCGCTGGGTCTCGGGCATGCCCGCGAGCCGCAGGTGCTGGTTTTTCACGGACTCCTCCACGACCTTGCGCACGGTGCGCGCGTTGCCAAAAAACTTGTCCTTGCGCTCGTAGCGGAAGGTGAAGTATTTCTTGAGGTGCGTCTCGGCGGCGATATCGGGCGTCAATTCATGCTTCTTGAGCATCTGGATGCAGATTTCCCAGAGGTCGGCCGGGCTGTAGTCCTCAAAGTTGAAGACCTTGTCGAAGCGTGACTTGAGGCCGGGATTGGCCTCGAGGAAGCTCTTCATGTTGTCTGGATAGCCGGCGGCGATCACGATGAATTCGCCACGCTTGTCTTCCATGCGCTTGAGGATGGTCTCGACGGCTTCCTTGCCAAAGTCGTTGCCGCCCGAGGCCGTGAGTGCATAGGCCTCGTCGATGAAGAGGACGCCGCCCCTGGCGAGGTCGAGCTTCTCGGTCGTGCGGATCGCCGTCTGGCCCACATATCCGCCCACCAAGCCTGCACGGTCCACCTCCACGATATGGCCACGCTCCAGGATGCCCAGCGCCTTGAAAATCTTGGCAAGGATGCGCGCGACGGTCGTCTTGCCTGTGCCGGGATTGCCCGCAAACACGCTGTGCAAGGAGAATGTATTGAGCACATCCTTGCCGATCTCGCGGTAAAACTTCACCAGCTTCACCAATTCGTTGATCTCGTTTTTCACGCTGCCCATGCCGATCAAGGCGTTGAGCTCGTTCATCGCGTCTTGCAGCAGCGCGTGGTCGATCGGGATGTCGGCGGTGATCTTGTGCTCCTCGCCATAGATCTTGCGCACGTCCTCGACCTTGATCAGGCTCAGGTCATCCTCGGTGAGGTTGGCGACCTCGATGCCCGAACTCATGACGCGCAGGCCCATGTTCATCTTGGCCTCGTCGATGATGCCGTTGACCAAGCGGGCGTTTCCAAAGCTGCGGTCGCGGTTGCGGTAGGCCTCCACGAGTTTCTCGTAGATGACCGTCTTGGCCTCCTCGGTGAGCTTGACCGCGCGCTTCTCGCAAGAGTAGACCGCGATCTGCAGCAGGTCCTGGGGCAGGTAGTCGGGGAAGTCGTAGTACATGTTGAACCGCGACTTGAGCCCCGGGTTGCTCTCGAGGAATGTGCGCATCTCCTCGGGATAGCCCGCCACGAGCACGGCGATGCCATGGGTGCCTTCTGAGAGTTCCTTGATCAGGATCTCGATCACCTCGCGGCCATAGTCCTTGCCGTCGTCTTTGGAGCGGGCGAGGGAATAGGCCTCATCGATGAAGAGGATGCCGCCGGCGGCCTTCTTGATCGCCTCCTTGACCTTGGGTGCGGTCTGCCCGATGAATTCGCCGACGAGCTCGGCACGGTCAACCTCGTGCACGTGGCCCTTGGTGAGCAGGCCCATCTTGAGGTAGATCTGCCCGAGCATCTTGGCGACGGTCGTCTTGCCCGTGCCGGGATTGCCCATGAACACGGCATGCAGGCTGATGCGTTGCGGGTCCTCAAAGCCCTTCTCGGCGCGCAGGCGGAGGAAATTGAGGTATTGGGTGTATTCGCGGAGCTTTTTCTTGATGGATTCCAGGCCGATCAGGGCATCGAGGTCCTTCATGAGGTCCTCGAGGGAGGCTTCCTTGGGCGCGGTATTGGGCATCACGGGCGCACCCGTGGGCGAGAGCAGCACCTGGGTCTCGCCCTCGGTATAACCTGCGCCGACCTCAAAGGGTACCACGGCCACCAATTGCTCCATGAACACGATCTCCAAGGTATAGGTGTCGTTGTACCAAGTGCCCTTGGCGTCGCTGCCCCAGCCAGAGCAGATCTCCACGATCTCCTGGTTTTGCCGCACGGTCACCAATTCCTCCGTGCGTCCCTTGAGCTGCCGGGCATCGTTGTAGAAGTTAAAAACGACCTCACAGGTCCAGTCCTCGTCTCGGATCTGGTTCATGAGGGTAAATTCGCCCCAGGCATAGCGGGTCTCGGCCTGGTCGAATTTGGTGTAGTATTTGCGCTCAGGCTGCGGGGGCAAGACATTGGGACCCTCAAACAGGCGCAGGGACTTGAGCAGGAAATAAGGGTTGCTGCTGAATGAGACGGGCCCACGGGCCTCCACATGGAACTTGGCCTCGCCCACGACGACGCCATTGAGGGACGTGACCCAGAGGAAGGTGCCCTTTTTCCAATGCGAGCCCGGCGTGGCATTGCCCCAACCCTCCCGGATGTACACGATGTTTTCAGTGGAGAGCACCTTGCGCTCCACGTCGATGCTGCAAATCTCCTTGATTCTCAGCCCCTCGGGGCTCAGTTCGTGGCATTTCAGATTGACCTTGACCTCCCAATCCTGTTCGTCAAAGAGCTTGTTGTAAAACGAAAACTCCGCGTACACATAGGTAAGCTCCGAACTCTCGAAGACACGGCGGTACTTCTTCTTGCCCTCGGCCAGCCACTCGGTAGAGGCATAGCACTTGATATCCAAGAACTTATACGCGACAAAATTGGGCCCTTTTTCTAATGACATACAGCACTCCTGATTCTAAACACTACGAATGAGGGGTAAATTTAGGAATTGGGAACGGATATTGGGGAATGGAATGTGGGGGTGGGTGGAAAAATGTGTTGGGGGGGCTGACGCCTTGGAATCGGTGGGTTTCCCAAAAGTCGGGTTGAGGGGGCGACGAGCACTCCCGTCGGCGCGACCGTAGGCATCTCGGAAACTCCAAAGGGAGGTGAAAACAATGATTTCGGACTCATGAGCTACCCCAATCCCTCCACGGGAATCCTCAACATCGACTACCAATTGCCGGAGGCTGCCGATGTGCAGATCAGCCTTGTGGACCTGCAAGGCAAAGCCGCGTACAGCCGGCAAATGGGTTTCCAATCCGCAGGGACGCAACACGTGCAAGTGGATGCATCAGCGCTGTCGAGTGGACTCTATTTTCTGTGGTTGCAGATCGGAAGCGAGTGTGTTTCCAGGAGATTGAGCTTGGTGGATTAGGGGGCCTGAAAGCGTCGAATTCCGATGCACAAAAGGCAAATTCGTTGTTATGATTTTATGCTTGTCGGGATGATTGCCAGTAGCCCGATGTCACCCCGAGTGGACACAAATAGGATTTGCCTTTTGATCGAATGACAGCCAGTTTGTCATCCCGAGCGTAGCGCAGCGGAGCCGTCCCGATTTTGATCGGGATGAGCGCAGATACACCTCCTACATAGTAGCCATACTATCCGATTACATTGATTTTATTCATTTTTCAACCAGCTGATTATCAATACGGTAAATGACTTGTCATTGGTACCGTAGTCGAAGAACGCAGCGGTCCCGATTTTATCGGGATGCGCAATGCATAACAGCTTGGCGATCTCCTCCCATTTTGCCTTTTGCGCAATATTGGAGGTGTATCTATGCGCATCCCGATCAAAATCGGGACCGCTACATCTTTGATTTCGGTCGGCATGACGCAATTTTTGGTTACTGGTACACTTCCCGATCAGCATATTAGCCAATGTATTCATCGCGAGCCGAAGGCAGTAAAAAGAGCGCACGAAAAAGGCCCGACCCTTTGCACCATGTGCAAGTGGCCGGGCCCCTTCCATTCACGACACATTTCTATTTCAAATGCGTCGCAATATATTTTACAATTTGGGGAAGCTCATCCTTGAAAAACGACAGCATCGGACTGAAGGGCGAACCGTCGAAGAACCTGGGCTTGGTACCATTCCCATCTGGGCTACCGTGGTCCACATCGATGGATTTGCGCCATCTTTCTGCGTGCGTTCTCCACTCTTCTTGGTTCACATGCTCGGGTGCCGTGAACCAGACATTCCAGTACAATATATTTCCAGCCTTGAGCATATTGCCGGATGCGACGTTGAAAATATCCAAAACCAATTGGTTGAATTCGTCGACTTTGGGAGATCCAGTAGATTTGATATGGCCGATCTCTACTCCCAAATGTGCCACGTTCCAAGCAAGGTTCGCGTGCCTTGCAAACTCTGGGATCGGGAAATCGGTGGATTCGCCCTTTCTCAGGGGAAAGATGGGCTGGTCAGGGAAGCCAGGGTTAAATGTCAATACCTCAATTGCGTGCTCCTTGTCAAAGGGAAATGGGAGGCCATGCTTGTCAAAATCGGCCGCGATCCGCTTCAAGAATCGGTTGTCATGGGCACCGGGACTAAACCAAATCTTGCCGACCACCGACATGTCGGCGGCGATCTCCTTGTTGGCCTCATCTGCCCAGCCCCTGTTTCCAGTGACCGTCACCTCGACGTTCATTGAACCCAATGCTGGCGAGCAAGCGCCTTGCTGCGGGCAAATGATGGAATAGACCCTTCCTTCATTGGTATAGCCCAGCCTGGAAATGTCGGGCGCAAACATCTGAAAACACCGCTTGGGATCCTTTTCCCCAGGCTCGGTGAGCCAACTGAATTCTGGCCACAATACCTGCTGCTGACGCTTCAGCAAGTCGATATTCTTCATGTTCTCCAGCATCGGCAGTGAGCTCAGGTCTGGGGTCGGATAGGCAAATGCGGGATTGGACTGGGCAAAGCCACCCACCCATCCCGGCACCTGCACGGGATTGATCATCTTGCGCAATTTGTCGCCCGACATGTCCACCACGAAGTTGATTTCTGGCGTGGAGGCATCTGCATCCTTGATCACCTGGTCCTTGGTGTCGAGCAGCACAGTGCCGCCATCGTCGACCACAAAGTAGAGGTCGGGCTTTCTGTCAAAGATGAAAAAGCCAAACCCTGAGGCCTCAAAACTGATCTCAAAGGATCCATTGGCATCGGTGACATCGATGCCGAGGAAATCATCGCCAGCGATGAAGTCCTTGTCATTGACCACCACATTGAGACCCACCACACCCAAATTGGTGGCCTTGTCACGCACCGTTCCCCTCACGGTGTACTGGGTACCCAAAATCGTAATTGCATTTCCCATAGCAGAATTAAAAGAAATAGTTGGGCCTACTCTGTTCAAATCGATCACCCCAAAGACGG
The DNA here is from genome assembly GCA_031375795.1 of Bacteroidota bacterium. GTDB lineage: Bacteria > Bacteroidota > Bacteroidia > J057 > JADKCL01 > JADKCL01. The sequence goes on along the minus strand of JANMIM010000977.1, from coordinate 5,096 downwards.
CATTGCGAATTGCAGGCAACGAAATGTGGATTTTTGGCATCCTCCACGGAGGTACAACGATAGTGATTTTTCAGAGGATCCCCAATTTTTTTGCACGGTCCAAGGAATGAATGCCGTCGCGTACACGGTCGGTATTCCTTCGATTTTCGTGTATGGCAAATTAGGGGAGGTGTCAGAAGCCCACAATAGCTTGCCAACACTTCGTAAGGAGCTAGTCTGTGCAGCCCAGGCCCGCCTCGGGTTCCTCGAGATCGTGCGCCGCAAGGAGGCGCGTTGCCGCTACCCGTCGTGGATTGGGCCATGCGCTACAAAAGCCACAATTCTACGACCTTGGCTATCTCTACAACTTGCACGACCTCCACTTTTGGGAATGGGAAGAGCGGCAAAAACCAAACAAAATGCCTTGAAGGCTGTTTCGATACTAAATTTCCAAAAGAGCGATGCAGAATTATTTGATCATTGGGGGTTCTAGCGGTATCGGTCAAGCATTGGCGAATCAACTTTCGCAATCTGACCATCAGGTATTTGCAACTTTCAACAAGCGTGAGACCAAGTCTGAAAACCCCCATCTCCAGTACCATCATTTGAATATCTTGGAGGAAGTTCAGAATTTAGAATTCTTGCCAGAGACTTTGGATGGCTTGATTTACTGCCCCGGGAGCATCTCTCTACGCCCATTTGACCGCATCAAGCCTACGGATTTCGAATCAGATTATAAACTCCAAGTCATTGGGGCCATCAAGATGATTCAATTGGTTTTGCCAAGGCTAAAGAAATCAAAAAATGCCGCCATTGTTTTGTTCTCCACGGTGGCGGTTCAAACCGGGATGCCTTTCCATTCGCAGGTAGCCGCTTCCAAAGGTGCCATCGAAGGGCTGACAAAGGCATTGGCGGCTGAGTTTGCTCCGTCCATCCGCGTCAATTGTATTGCACCCTCCTTGACCGATACGCCATTGGCCGCCGCCTTGCTGAATACCGAACAAAAAAGAGAAGCCAACGCGTTACGGCATCCGTTAAAGCGAATTGGGAAAACAGAGGACATTGCCAATATGGCAGCGTTCTTACTCTCCGAAAAAGCAGGTTGGATGACGGGTCAAATTTTGCATGTGGATGGCGGAATGTCTTCCCTTAAAAGTTAGCGATGCAGCGAACTTCGCAACAATTACGTCTCAACAGTGGAATTGTCAATTTGAACACCGACTCGTGGAACCCAAAGAGATTGATAGGATTATAGAAATGGCCTGGGAAGATAAAACGCCCTTTGAAGCGATCCATGTTCAGTTTGGGCTTTCGGAAGCGAATGTCATTGCCTTGATGCGCAAAGAACTGAAGCGCAGCAGCTTCAATTTGTGGAGAAAGCGCGTCAACAGCGGCCTCAGCCAAAAACACGCCCTCAAAAGAAATCCCGAAATCGTCAGGTTCAAATCCAGCAATCAAAAGTCGATTTCTTTGAACAAAATCAGTAAGCGATAAATGCAACTCAATAAGGAAGGGATTACACAATTGGAGCAGCGCTACCGCACAGCGTTTGTCAATTCGTTGGCGGGTTTCAGGCAGGTAGTTTTGGTCGGCACCAAGTCAGCGGCGGGCCATCCAAATCTCGCAATATTCAATTCCTTGATCCATTTGGGGGCCAATCCTGCGCTGTTGGGATTGGTAAGTCGGCCTGACACAGTACCGAGAGATACGCTGCAAAATATTCTTGAAACAAAGGAATATACCTTCAATTATGTTCAGGCCACTCAGTATCAAAAGGCGCATCAAACTTCTGCCCGTTACGAAAAGGAGGTCTCCGAATTTGAGCAAATAGGCTTTGAGGAGCAGTATCAATTTGGCTGCTATGCTCCTTTTGTCGCCAATGCGGTGGTGAAAATCGGGATGAGATTGGAAGATACGATTCCAATCCCTCTCAACGGCACACTACTGATTGTCGGCAGTATTGTGCAGGTTGATCTCGATGCCTCCTTGGTGGGGTCGGATGGCTTTGTGGACTTGGCTGCAGCAGAAGTCTTGATCAGTCAGGGACTTGATGCCTATTTTGTCGCAAATCAAATCGGTCGTCTGCCTTATGCAAAGCCATGAATTGTAGCTTTCTTATGCAATGTCATTGCCAATAGGCAAGCCTAAAATCACTGTGCAACAGCGAAAAAAACGAGATTTGCCCACCAAGACCTGCTGCGTTTGTCAGCGACGTTTTGCTTGGCGCAAAAAGTGGGAAAAAGTCTGGGAAGACGTGAAATACTGCAGTGATCAATGTCGAATGAATAGGCAGAAATTATGAGTACAGGTATCATTTTTCCGTATCAATTGTTTGAGAACAATGTCCTTTTTTCAAAATGCAATACGATCTATTTGGTAGAGGAGTATTTGTTCTTCAGGCAATACAATTTCCACAAGCAGAAAATTGCCTTTCACCGGGCAAGCATGAAGTTTTATGAAGGTTATCTGCAAGAAAGGGGGATCAAAGTCCAATATATTGACGCTTTCAATCCGCTGTCTGACATCAGAAAATTGATTCCATTTTTGAAAGCCAGTGGGCTGGAATCCATTGAATACATCGACACCACCGATGATTGGTTGGAACAACGCATCCATACAGCGTCCAAGGTGCAGCAGATCGAATTGACTCAAAACCCGACGCCGATGTTTCTCAATTCGGCAGAAGAGATCGCGACCTATTTTGATGGAAGGAAAAGAATGCTTCAAACAGATTTTTACAAGCATCAGCGCTTGCGCAGAAACATTTTGCTCGAAACCGATCAAAAGCCCATGGGCGGGAAGTGGTCGTTTGATGATGAAAATCGCCTGAAATATGCCAAGGGAAAAACGCCGCCCAAGACGGGATTTTTGCCTCCGAATGCACTTTTCACAGAGGCATTCACTTACACCCAGGCCCATTTCCCAGACAACTATGGCCAACTGAATGAGGATTTCATCTACCCAACCACCTTCGCACAAAGCAAAACATGGCTCACCAATTTCTTCAAAAATAGATTCGCAGAATTCGGTGCCTACGAAGATGCCATCCTCGCCAAGGAAAATATTTTGCACCACAGTGTCTTGACGCCCATGCTGAATGTGGGCCTGCTGACGCCGCAATATGTGATTGATGAAGCGCTCTTGTACGCAGGCCAACATGAAATTCCCCTCAATTCCTTGGAAGGATTTATTCGGCAAATCATTGGATGGAGGGAATTTATCCGAGCGGTTTATCAACTGAAAGGCAGCCAAGAACGGACCCAAAACTACTGGGGATTCACGCGCAAAATTCCGCCCTCCTTCTGGAATGGAACCACTGGAATAGCGCCGATGGACATCACCATTCGAAAGGTCTTGGAAACGGGCTATTGCCACCATATTGAGCGCTTGATGGTCTTGGGAAACTTCATGCTGTTGTGTGAATTTGACCCTGACGACGTGTACCGTTGGTTCATGGAACTGTTTATTGATTCTTATGATTGGGTCATGGTTCCCAACGTGTACGGTATGAGTCAATTTGCCGATGGCGGATTGATGTCCACCAAGCCGTATATCAGCGGCAGCAATTATCTCATGAAAATGAGCGACTACCCAAAAGGGGAATGGCAACCTATTTGGGATGGATTGTTCTGGCGATTCATGCATACGCAGCGAGATTTTTTCTTGCAAAACCCCCGGTTGGGCATGTTGGTCAGGAGCTTCGATGCCATGCCCGAAGGCAAGCAGCAGGCACATTTAAAGAATGCGGAGCGGTTTCTGAGTTTGCTTTGACGCAGCCACATCATTGCCCCCATCCACGTGGGAATACGCAAGCTTGCTTTCTAGCAGACTCCAAAACTCACAAGAAAAGCCCCTATCTTTGCACAAACGACTACGCGATGAAAATGAACGTCGATGACCTCCCAGACGGTCCATTCAAGGATATGGACGAGATGAATGAGGCCCTTGCGGCCCATGTGCAAACGGTCAATAATAGGCCCATGGCGCATTTCCATGGACTGAGCCCCGCCCAAATGTACTTGCTGCTTTACCAAACATTTCATCCTGACTCACCCCTCAAGGTTCATGCGGTTTCGGGGTCACAACTGGATCATGTCCCATTTTTCCTGCTCGTAGTCAATCTCCTCCAAGCGGTGCAGGCCGCAGGCGGATTCAAGGCTACCGCCAAGGGAAATCTGCCTGTCGCGGTATGCAAGGAACTCTACGCCAAAAAGCGCATTGTACACGAACATATCGAAGCCGGCTTCGTCAAGGCCAACAAGGAAGAGGATTTTGGTTCCGTTCATATTGCGCACGTCGTTGCAAAGCTCATGGGGCTTGTACGCAAGCTCAAAGGCAAGATCTTGCTTACAAAAAAAGCCGAAAAACTCCTGCTGCCCGCCAACCTTCCCACGCTCTTTGGCGATCTCCTTCGATTCTATTGCAAGGAGTACAACTGGGCCTACAGTTGGGCGCCCGTCTGGGGCTTCGAAGACGATCAGAAGAATATGCAAGTTGCGCAGTTCGAGATGGGCTACCTGCTATTTTTGCTGACCAAATTCGGCGACCAAGACCACACCGCCGCCTTCTATGCCGATGAATGCATGAAGGCATTCCCAATACTCGCCGAGCAATTGGGAAACAAATACCGTTCACCCATGGACGAATTGCGGAGCGCGATCGACATCCGGTTTCTGGATAATTTCGCGTGTTGGTTTGGCTTCGCCATGGTCGTCGGGGTGCACAAGAAAGGCCATATATCCTCCAATATCTACCGCAAGACGGCCTTGCTCGACGAGGTTTTTGGGTTTGAGTTGTGAGCTTGAGTCATTGAAAAAATCGGTAGAATTGTCGAATCAATCCCTTTCCCAGCTAACTTTGAACCATGCCGCAGGAGGTTCGCGTCGCGCCTAGCGCTCGGATGATTAAATGGATGGAACAAGGCTACCCACAGGTTGTCACAAGAGGAAAATTAAATTGTAAAAAATTGAAATAAGTCACTCCTGTCCTAAACGTTTTAAGATTATGCTCAAAAGTAGCAAATACTTCCAATGCGGGCAGATTCTAGCCGCCTTTTGCTGACCAATCCCCCCACCATAATCAGAACAGTGAAAATTGCATGATTGGCGGCCCCTCCT
>JANMIM010000923.1:0-14994 GCA_031375795.1 Bacteroidota bacterium | reverse complement strand
TTCCTTGGCGACCAACGTGACGATGGTGAAATTTGAAAAGAGGATGCTCAACATCGCTTGGTCTTTTACCCAAAGGCGCTTTCCTTCGAGCACAAAATAGACCTTGCCAGACCCGGCAACGGACACCAAGTTCCCCTCCTGTCCCGATGCTGAATGTGCCTTGCTCTCCCCAATTTTCCGACAAAATATATTGCCGCCCTTCTCCAATCCCACCTGGTAATTGTACCCTCCCAGCGTTTTGGTGGGATGCTCCACGTCATAAACCGTGACGATGGCTTGCATGACATCGGGTCGCGCCGACCGCTCGATACTGTTGGGATATGCGTCAATGATGCTGTGGGGATAGACGTCTGCGGCACGCTCAAATTGGGAACGGATGATCTCGCAAATCTCGTTTTCCAAAGCTGCCGCATCGGCATCGCGGGTCGATCCATGCCGAAATTGGATCAAATTTCTGTGGATATCGATCATACCATCCTCCTCGCGCAGCGATGTTTCCTTGGATATGGGCTTATGCGGGAGTTTGGCAGGTACAATATCCGCCACCGAATCACTTGCGACAGTATCGATGATTGTGTGTCGGAGGGAATCGGTCGGCAGCGTTGCAGTTGTTTCCGCAACGACTTGTCCAGCGTCCGCAGGTGCCTCATGGGTGCAGGCGAGCAAACACATCAGACAAAGCCAGCAAAATATCGATCCAAAAAATTTCATCTTTGCGAAATTCACTCCATTTGCTCAAATATAACCAAATATGCTGATCGGGATGATGACCGACAAGCCGAATTGGGTGTCATTTGCAATAGCGATGCCGAAAATCAGGACCTTTTGATCGAATGACAAAACCACTTCTCAGCTGATCGAGTCCAAGGACTTGGGCTCGGTTGGGGCCGACAATACTGCCATCACGTGGCTGCACGGCTTGGCTTCCTCTGCCTGAAATACAAATAGCTCATCCCAGCTACCGCAATATGAATCCAAAATACCGGATACCCCTTTTGCACGGCTGTCAGGAGGTACCAATCATTGGTAAGCTCAAATCCGTTGATCGCGAATAGACAGGCGAGGCTCAGGGGAATGGTGGCTGCCACTGCCAACCAAAGCCAGAGGACAAATATCCAGCCTGTCTCGATCACCCATCGATGACTTATCAACCTGAACAATAGGCTAAACAGCGGAAGAATCACAAACAATCCGGCGCCAAAAGCGATGATCGGCATTTTGATAAATCCTTTGAGGGTGTCCATCAGCATCCATCTGAAGGCAAAAAAGGCTGCCGAACAGAGGGCGAAGGTCAGCCCAAATGCGAGCCCGCGCCCGCCAAAGTCGCGCTTGCCGGGAAAAAGCGAAAGCACGCCCGCCATCGATAGCGAAAACAGAAAACAAATCGGCATGGCCGTCACGGGCGTCCAAACACTGCCATGAAAATAGGGCTTCAAATAAATGAGCGTATTGTTTTCGCTACCCAATTCATTGGTCCATAGCCAAAATGAAAGTGCGGCGTTAAAGGCCACCAAAATCGCTGCCGCCACTTTTTTTTCAATCCCGACGGCTGGATGGCTGGTCTCGGATGCCTTGTTCATGGCCAAGTTATTTGATCCTCCTGGTCTTGAGCTGCATTCCGGTCGATACCACGACCAATTCGTAAAACCCTGATTGCGAATTGAGTGAGAAGACGAATCCATCCAAGGAATGTGGGTCGTCAAAAAACGTCGTCTCAGTGTCGGGCAGCAGCACACTCGTCTCACCGGCATCGTCTACGAGCAGTAAATGTCCATCCTCCGCACGAATTTCGAACCTTTCACTCTGGTCAAGTTGCAAGGCGAATTTACCGGTGTAACGTTGCAGAATTTCGGGAGCAAGCACAGTGGCTTTGCGGTCAATTTTGCGGGGAATTGCATAAGGTTTTCCTTGCAAAATCTTCACGACATCTGCGGTCATGGATTCGATCGGAATGTCGGTATAATTGCAGACGAAAACGAAGTCCACCCCGGATTTTAAGTCCTTGAACAAGTAGGCCCGATAGCCGGGCCTGCCACCTGCTTGCAGCAAGACACTATCGGCACTAAACATGTTCATGGCCAGCAATTTGCTCAATATTTTTCCATTCGAGATTTGGGTTGCAAATCCGTACAAATCCTCGACCGTGCAGACCACATTTCCAGTCTCAAATCGATTGATGTCCTCGACGGGTGCTGGGCCTATTTTCCCATCCTTTTTGTCGAATCCAAAGACAAAATCTGGCACCGGTTTGCGCGCATTGAATTCGCCCGTATGGTGCAATTTCATTTTGCGAAAAACCTCTTTTTCCATGAAGGCGAGGTAGCCATGTGGGGCTGTATGGTCTATGATATGATGCAGCAGGAAAAAACCGATGTTTGAGTACAAAGTCTGCATACCCGGCGCAAATTGCAGCTTCTCCAACTTGGCCAATTCCACCGCTTTTTGCAGGGATAGGCTTTCGTAAGTATCGGCATTGCTGAGCTCGCGTGGGAGGCCGCTTTGGTGGTGCATCAGGTGGTCGATCGAAATCTCGTCGCCACGCGGAAAATCGGGAATAAAGCGATTGATCTTGTCTGACAAGGCCAATTTCCCAAGTTCCGCAAGGCGCAACACGGCAAACTTCACAAAGGCCTTGGACACCGAGGCGATGATGAATCGGCTGTCGTGCGTGACGTGCATGCCCGCGATTTGGCCGGGCATGTTGTAAGTTCGGTCGAGCAAGACCTCGCCGTGCTGCGCGACGATGACGTTGCCATTGAAATTGTCGATGGATGCCAGGGCAGCAAAATAGGCATCGAGCCTCTTTTGTAGGCTATCCTGCAGGATTTGGCCCGAGAGGCGGATCGCAATCAGCAGCAAGCAACTGAGAAAAATGGATCGGGGCGACATGCCTGCAATTTACGAAAAAGAGAATGGCGGGAGGCGGATTATTACTACAAGCCACATCCATTCGCCACCGACCAACTCACCGCGATCCCCATTCCCACAATCCATATTGCGTCTTTTGATCGACGGGGTGGCCCGATTGTTTCAAGGCCAATAGGATTTGCCCGCGGTGGTGGCTCTCGTGTGCAATCAGGTAGCCTAGGAATGCGACGGGATGCGGCTTGAAGCCTTTTATCTTGCCGTCTTGGAGGCCCTTTTCCAGCAATTGGGCGATGGCGGATGCGCTGTTTTCGAGCTCGGTTTTGAGCAAGGCGCGGGTCAATGGAACGTCCTTTTCAATCTTGGTTTGCGTCGCCAAAATGTCGGGGGCAGCGACCTTGAGCCACATCAAGCGCACGTTGTGCATGTGGGCAAATTGGTCGCCGACGCTCCGTCCCTTGGAGGAGGCGACGTCTTTGTAATGCGCCTCGTCGATCGCATCCAAAAGGTACAAATGGATTCGATTGTGAATCTGCCAAGTGTCGATGAGTTGCGAAACGATGTTTTCCATGTCACCTTTTATTAGAATTCAACCGCAGAGGGCGCCCCGATCTCTGATCGGGACAGGCGCCGGTCCGCAGAGTCAAGCACGCCGCTGAAAGCCCACTCCCCACTCTCCACTCTCCACTCTCCACTCTCCACTTTTCACTTTTCACTTTTCACTTTTCACTTTTAACTTCCTCACTCAAACCGCAAAGCTCTCACCGGCGAAATCGTGGTCACCAAATAAGCAGGCAAATACATAAAAAACGTACAGACACCCAGCACGCCAAAGTTGATCGCGAGAAACCATTCCCATTTCCACATCACGGGCACCTCACGCACAAAATAACTCTCCTGGTCCACGACCAACCATCCAAACAAATCCTGGCTCCAGATCAACCCGAGCCCAAACAGGTTTCCCAGCGCCAACCCGATCAGGATCAGGAACATGGCGTTGGTCACGAAGAGGTCTTGCATCCGCGTGTTGCGCATGCCGAGCGCCTTGAGCAGGCCCACGGTGCGCGTACGCTCCAGGATCAAAATCAGGATCACGGAGATCATATTGATCACTGCGATGATCACCATCAGGATCAAAATGAACCAGACATTTTGGTGCTGCAAGGCCACCCACTCAAAGAGCTCGGGATACTCCCGTGTGATCGGCCGCGCCTCGTATTGGAAGGCGTCACTCGCGAGGAGCACGTCGTCCACCTTGTCATTGATGGCGTCGATTTCGCTCAGTTGATGGATGTCGCGCAGCCAGACCTCGTAGCCCATCACTTGGCTGCTGTCCCAGCGCCAGATTTCGCGCACCGCCCGCAGGTCGCAAAAAGCATTGGTTTGGTCAAATTCGCCCAGTCCCGTCTCGTAGATGCCCGTCACATTGAACTGCCGCACCCGCGCCGTGCCCTCGTCGACGTCAAAAAAATAGGCGAATGTCTTGTCCCCAATCTTGACGTCGAGGACCTCGGACATCTTGTGGGAAATGAGCAAATCCTGGCTGAACCGCTTGCCCTTGGTCATATCGGGAATCTCGCCCTCCAACAGGCTGGCCTTGAAAAAATCCCAATCATAGGTGCTGTCCACACCCTTGAGCACGATGCCTTCCTGGGTGACCTTGCTCTTGAGCATGGTCGGGCGCAGGATGTAAGGCGACATATTGCGCACCTCGGGCATGGCGCTCACGGCGCTCACAAACTGGTTGTCGGTCGAAATCGGCATCACCTCGCTCTCATGCTCCTCGAGCAGGTTGCCGATATGGATATGGCTGCCAAAACCGATCACCTTGTCCTGGATCGCCGTCTCGAAGCCAAAGACGATGGAAATCGCCACCTCCATCACTGCCACCCCGACCAAGATGCTGATGATGCCGAGTCGCACGACAAGGCTGCTGATGCTGCGCTGTGCCCGAAAGGTGATGCGCGCAGCGAAGCGCAGCTCGAAGTCGCCCGTGAAACGGAAGGGATTGCGCCACCACCTGCCCGACCACCACCGCGCCCCGACGCCCATGAAAGTCCCCACCCAAGCCAAATAGGGCAGAAACCAAGGCAGCGTGGCCCACTGAGCAGCCAGGTCGGGATCGTTTGCCGCCAAGATGAGCGGCATCGCCATCCCCAATCCCCAAATCAAGAATGCCGAAAACAGCCGCCGCATGATGCTGGGATCAGGCATGACCAGCTCCGAGATGCTCGCAGCAAAAAAAGTGGCCAATAGTGTGATGACAGAAGCTTCCAGCATGCCTTTTGTATTCGGGGGCGAAAGATAAGGAAACTTTAGGAATAGGAAGCAGAAGCGGAGCCTCCGGCCTCAACGCTCATCGACAGCAAGCCTTTGGCTTGATTTGGACAGCATGGCCACTGCACGGGATCGTCGAGCGCAGTGTTTGGCCAGCTCAGGGAGGCATAAACGGTGCCGAGACATGTAGCAAGATCCTGAGGTGGCTAGAGATCAGCGTCCTGCCCGAGGACCTTTACTGCCCATTACGTAGGACGGTGAAGAATCACTTTCGCGGCATCGATTGTATGTGATCCGACCAAGGCCATCGCTGACACAGGCGGTCATCATGTACGGGTCTCCCCCGCTCCCAAAAAATATTTTCATCCACCTAAAACGATTCCGATCGGGCTGATGCGATTTTTGATGCATGAATTCCGTTTTCCAAGTACCTGAACCTTATGGAATTGTCGATTTTGGCACACCAATTGAAAACTGAGCCATAGACATCGTACAAGTTTCGTTCATCATTTAAGGTTTAGCGGTATGAAAAAATTGCTGATGCTATTGCCACTTTTGGTGGCTCAAGTGCTCCATGCCCAGTGGACCACAGTCGAGAAAAAACTGAACCGCGATTCCTACCAAATCGCGCAGCTTCAGCCAGTCGGCAACGAATATTATGCCATGGCACATTACATACGGCTCGGTTTGATCGCTGGGACCACCGACAATTACGATCGGTACCATACACCTGCAATTCAGCGACTTGATGCCCATTTTGATGTGATTTGGGAGAAAAAATTCCCGGAAAAAGAATTTCCAACTTTCAAATCACTCTTGGTAACCGAGCAGGCCATCTACATCGGTGGCACCCATTTCGATGGGCAATCCAATGAAAAAAGCATGGTCACTTGCCTGAATTTCGACGGTAGCAAGCGCTTTGAAAAAGTATTTGAAGTGCCCTCCTGCGGCGGATCGTCTGGATTTACGCTGAAGGAATTGCCCGACGGAGACATTGTGGGGACGAGCATCGGCTTGGCCTGCAGCAGTGCGGCTTATGGCCAATATGTCACACGGATTCACCCCAACGGCGATGTCGTGTGGCGCAAAAATTACAACAAAGGGCGCTTCAAATACTGGGACGGGGCCGACATGTTGGTGTGCGAAGACGGCAATTTGATTTGGTTTATGTGGGGCGAAGGGCCGACCAATTACAACAAATACGTGCCGCATGACCTGTGGATTTACAAGGTGAATGCAACGACTGGAAACGCGATTTGGGAACGGATTTTTGCCCCCCCTGCACAGCGATGGGAATATCACGGCGGTGTGCGCCTCCCCAATGGCAACTTCTGCATCACGGGCGAATTCAAGGACATCAGTGGACCGAGCATCGTGTACCGAAACCTCTATGCGATTTTCTCTCCCAATGGTGAACTACTGAGCCATCATAGTTGGAACGATGCCGATGAAAACGAAATGACCGCGCTCACGGCGATGCCAGATGGTTATTATTACGCCATCTCAGAGGCACAAACCCTCGCATATTATGGCCACCGCGAGGACCATTGGCTGCAAATGTACAAATTCGACGCCGACATGAAACTCGTCGATCAGTTTCGCCTGCCAGCGACCACCCGTGGCCCGCTACAACCGGGCCTAAACGGCACGATGATTCTCAGGACTTTTGACAAAATCATTCAATTTATTCCATCATGAAAAAGCTCACCATTCTCTTCCTTGCTTTGCTATGTTGCCATGTGCTCAGTGCCGCCTGGAGCTCCCATATCCAGGAATTCAAGACGTACAAACTTGCGGAACTCCTTCCTGACGGCGACGGCTATTACGCCATCGGGAAATATACCCGCGAGGAGATGCAACCCAACAATACGCTGGTTTTTCAATACACTTTTGCCCTGATGCGATTGGATGCTCGGCTCAATATCGTCTGGGAAAAACCATTCCCCGAAACCTCCATGCATCCCTATTTTGGATTGATCGCGGTCGGTGATGTGCTGTACCTGGGCGGCACTGAATTTGATGCCGAATTCAATGAAACGCCGCGGCTGCTCTGCTTTGACCGACAGGGGAATCAGCTCTGGATCAAGCGCTTCCGCTACCCTGGCTGTACCAACGGGAGCAAGCTGGTCGTGAAACGCGCCTTGCCCGGCGACGATCTGCTCCTCGGGTATCGCGGCGGTGGTTGCAATCCCAGTCGCTGCATCGTCGCAGATGCCAGGGTCAAAACGACCGGCGAAATCGTCTGGGTCAAAGACACCTATGCTGCCTTGGGAAAATTTGGCGGGTATGGCAGCAACTTTGATTTGGAAAATGGCGACTACCTGCGTTTTGACCACACGATGGTAGGCCCCGGCCCCGATGGAAGAGGGATTTACGACCTGTTTGTACAATGTGTAGACATCGAATCGGGAGCCATCAATTGGTCCAAAAAGAGTCGATTGCCTGGTGATTTCAGGCCCAATGGCGTCATGCGCCTGCGCAATGGCCACTACATGCTCACGGGCGATTTCATAGACGTCAGCTCTGGCGTGGCCGTAGAAAAATCAATGCGGGCGATTGTCGGTCCCGACGGGCAATTGCTCGACGCCCATGTCTGGACAGAGGGTTTCTCGATGCAAAATGCCTGCTTGATGCGGCTCAAGGACGGATTTTACTATTCCTGTGTGCGTGTGAAGGAATCCATTTACGGCAAGACTTGGCTCTCGGTCTACAAATACGACAGCGATGGCCAATTGGTGGACAGCAGCCGCATCGACACCGACATGCTTGGGATGCTGCGCGACGTCGCCGGCGGAGGCTACATGATCTGGAACCAAGACCGTGTGATGTGGCTGGAAGAAGCCTAGGGTATGAACAATCATTTTTGAACCACGCAAAATAATTAAGACGATGAAAAATAGCTTGCTGATCTTGCTCTTCGCTTGCCTCGCATTGCCCACGCAGGCTGCTTGGCGGGCACAACCGCAACCAATCGATGGCTTCCAGCTCCGCAACCTCGTCGCCGATGGGGATGGTTACCTCGCCCTCGTCGCCTACGAGCGCGAGACCCTGAGCCCAGACAACCGTGTGATCAGGCATACCACCTGCGCCCTCATGCGCATGGATGCGCAGCTGCATCCAGAATGGGAAACGCGGTTTCCTGAGGGCCAGACCGCTCCTTATGCGCAGATCCTCCCTCTCGGTGACCGCATCTATCTGGGCGGCACGGCGACTGATGCAGCGGCCAACGAAACGCCGCAAATGGCCTGCTTCGACCGGCAGGGAAAGCTGCTGTGGACCAAACAATTTTTGTACCCCGGTTGCCGCGAAGGCAGCAAGTTTATACCTGTGCGAACGATTCCGGGCGGCGACCTGTTGGTGCGATTTTGGGGCACTCAATGCAGCAACGGCAAGACCCAGATCGCAGACGCACGCATCCATCCCGATGGCGAAATCGTCTGGGTCAAGGACACCTATGCTGCTGTGGGACAATGGGGCAGTTATGGCCCTGAATACGTCTTTGAAAATGGCGACTACCTCAAGGTCTGCCACACTTGGGTGCCACAGGGTGCAGGCAGGGATTCGCGGTTTGAGCTGATGGTGCAATATTATGATGTGCAAACGGGTAGCACCAAGTGGAGCAAAAAGGTGCCCATGGCTGGCGAGTTGGTCACAGGCGGAATCGTGCGCTTGAAAAACGGGAACTTCATGGTCACGGGCGATTTCAAGGACGTGCGCACGGGCACGGTGGTCCAAAAATCGATGAATTGTATCTTCAGCCCAGCCATGGACCTGCTCGACAGCCAAGTCTGGACCGAGGGGTATGACATGCGCGGCATGGGACTGATTCCTAGAGCAGGCGGTGGTTTCATTTCCGGCTCCTCATGCAAACCCACCGAGCATGGGACACCTTGGGTGATTCTCTACGAATATGACGCCGACGGCAACCGCATCGGTGAAGCCCGCGTGGAGACCGAGATGCGCGGCGGTCTACGCAAGGCCGTGGATGGCGGTTATTTTATCTGGAGCCCAGACAAAGTTGTGTGGCTACAAGAAGTCTAGGGCATCCGTTTTCCAACAGGTTTCCTCGATCCAATTCCCAACTCCCGGCTCGGTTCATCCACGACAATGGCCTGGACAAGGAGATGGCTGCGCCACAACTTAGAGGCCATCCCATCCTCGTCTTTCTTCACACAAAATTGCATCCCGATGAAAAAATTCAGCTGCTTTGTTATCCTCTTGTTGATCGCCGTCGCTGCCCAAGCCCAATGGCAATTGCGGGTCGCCCAAACGTTTGAGGACATGGAAGTCCGCGATGGGACGGCCAAATTTGAGATCGGCTTTCGTGGATTGGATTGCAATCGCTTGATAGCCAGGAGCGGCATGCTCGTTCGTAGCACCAAGGACATTGAATTCACTGATCACCAAGGCTAGGTCGGCAACGATTTATTTGATTGCCATTCATTGATTCGATTAGCAACCATTAAATTCTATGAAACATTTGCAATTTTTCCTCCTCGCCATGCTCTTGTGCCTATCTGCCTTCGCCCAATGGGACATCACCGAGCATCAGCTTAATGGCCTGAAAATCATCTCTATGGCCACCGACCCGTCGGGCTATTTCATGCTCGTGAAAACGGAGCGTGAGGAGCAAGTGGATTATGTGATCAAGACCTACAGCGAGCCTGCATTGATCCATTACGATGCCGATTGGAATGAGCAATGGCGGCTCACATTTCGTGAAACCAATTTGCCAGAGCTGCAACATGTGCAATTGGTCGGCGATCAAGTCATCTTGTCGGGGACCCATTATCTGCCCGACGACGACCACTGCCAATTGTGGGTTGTCTGCATTGACCATTCGGGTCAGATATTGTGGGACCGTAAATATGGTTATCCCGGCTACCACAGCGTGGAGGGCAACCAAGTATATCAAGCTCCCGATGGGAGCCTCATTGTGGCGGGCATGGCATACCGCATTGCGAGTTCCTACGGCTCGCCCGTGATCACCAAATTGCAGCCTGACGGGACCATGCTTTGGCAAAAGCTTTATGGAACGCAATATGTGCTGCCATCGTTTTCAGACGGTGTTCTTTCCCCCGACGGCATGCTCACGATGGCCGGCCACGTCTATCCCGACCAAACTTGGTTTCGCAGCGAGCGCAGCAAGGGCTGGGTGGTGAAAATCAATTGCGCAGGCAACGGCGAAGTGATCTGGGAAAAGCAGTTTGAATTGGGTCCGCACACGCAATTTCGGGACGTCACGTTGCTGGCAAGCGGCGATTTTGGCATCGTGGGCGGGGCTGGCCCTACTGTGAATGTCACCAGCAACTTGATCATGGTGCTGCGGCAGACCGGGGAAATGGTGTGGAAGGACCTTTGGAAAAACAATGCCACCTCTAGCCTCACGGCCATCGTGCAACACCCTGTCGATGGTCGCTATTATAGTAGTGGGCGCACTTTTCTGGCGCCTTCTACTGCCGAAAGCCTCCAAACCGAAATGGTCATCCTCGACGCCGATTTCCGGCGCTTGGACGAAGTGATTGTGGATGCGCATGCCATTTCCGAACCGCAATGTGGGCCTCGTGGTGGCGTTTTGACGCATGGGGCGGAGAAGATGTTGACTTTTAGGTAGAAGGAAGAAGGTGGCCGAGCCTAGCGATTGATCATTATTTCTCCAAAATGAAGGTATTGCCTTGCCGCACAAATTTTGCCGGCTTGGCTGCATTGATGGCCTTGATGAGTTGGCCCCGCTTGACCTTGAGGCTTGCCCAATCTTTGGGGTCGCGGGCGAGTCCGCCGGGGTTTTGCAATTCGATGCTGCGCAGGTCGGCTCCGGCGATCTGGTTGGCGACCGCAGGGGAGACCAGGTTATAAAGCAGCGTGCCTTTGGGGCCTACGAATCCCAGTTCCAGCGCAATATCCCTGCCTAAATGGGTCACGGGGGGAAATTCCGATTGCCAAATCCCCGCGCCGGTCAAGACGAGTACATAGTCGCCTGGCGATCCATATTCGGTGCCGTCCTTGAGCCGCCACACCTGAAAAGAATCCACGCGCAAGTTGCTGTCTGGCAATTCGATCAACTGCCCTTCGTATTTGGCGGGGATGTAGGGCAATCCGTTGAGGGTGCCAGGGTCGGCCGGGGAAGATGGCACGGGTGGTGGAGTGGGATTTGCTTGGATTTTGGGAATGGGGGGCTTGGTAGGTTTCACCTGTGCGATGAAGTATAGTGCGAGGGAGATGGCCAAAACACCTGTGAGCCAACCGTATTTCTTGATATTGCGCATGTTCTTTTGAGTTAATTGTTGGGGGGATGGTTATTCCGTGACTTCGAGGTCGTCGATCTTGATCGAGCCCTTGTTGCCTTGGTACGTGCCTCCATTGGGGCGGTTGAATACAAAATCGACCCCCGCAAGGTGGGCGAAATCCACGCCCGGCAAGTCCGTCTTGGGAATTCGGAAGCTGCGCGGAATCTGCTTGCGGTTGTAAATCTCGTCGACGGGCCGCAGGGATCCTGACAAGTCTGGATACTTCAATCCACCTTGGTAGTTTGACAAACGCACCGTCGCCGTCGCGCCGCTGGCATCTCGCACCCTGACATTGAGATCCTTTTTGGTATCGAGCTTGTTGAGCGCGTCTCCGTGCACGGTGCTCAGCCTGAAGTGCAAGTGTGTGTAGGCGGATGCATCGACCTCTGGAAAGCGGATCTCCAAGCGATCTTGTCCTCCATCCCATCGTGTCTGCAAAGCCGGCCCTGCCTGGTAGTCGGGCGGAACGCTCATGTCGAAGTCGACAAACAGCGGAAGGCCCACGTTGGTATTGGTCCCGCCGCGGTTGTTGATGGTCGCGTTGCCGGCGGGGCTGCCATCGTCGAGCACGAGAAAGTGATCGTCCATGTAGGAAATGGACTGCACGACGGCCGGCTCAAAGCTCTGCTGACCCGTGAGGTAATTGTTCCAGCGGTTGAGGCCGCGCAAATGCTTGTCTTGCCAGGCATTGATGAATCCCTTGGCGATCGTCTGGTGGGCGGGGCGCAAAATCGCTTGTGATTCCCAGGAAAAGGACATTGCGTCTGAAAAATAATAATGGTTCGCACCAGAGACCTCGACGAGCATCCGATCTGCCGCTCGGCCTCCTCGTGACCAGATATCGGGCCCCTGCCCTCGGAACAAGTCACCGTCCCATGAGCCGTAGAGGCTCAGGTGCGGAATGGCTGGCTGCAAGGGTAAGGTGCCAAAGTTGGCAGGAGAAATCGTAGACACCGACCGAATGGGTCGATTGCGATGGGTTGCATTGAAGTTGCAGGCATAGATGACTGCACCTCCTCCCCTGCTGTGCCCGACCAATGCGATGCGTGTGGTGTCGATGCGCTTGTAAAAGATGCTGGCCGGCGTGCGACACTCGCGCGCCATGTACTCGATCGCATGGAGGATGAGCTCGCTGCGGTGCGGTATTCCGTATTCATTTGCCCCATCGAGCATTTGCAGCGTATCAAGGTTCACAGACATGCAAATGTCTCCCCAGGAAGCCAAGTGGTTCATGAGGTAGGTGGATCCCAAGTGATTGTTGGTGCCAAAAACATATCTGCCGTGCGCATAGATGACCAGCGGATGCAACAGACTGTCGTACCGCTGGCAATTGGCATCCTTGCTGGCGTGGTAGACGCTGCCGATGAAATTGACAGAGGCAGGTCCACCGGGAGAATTCTGGAACGTATAGGTCTGACCAGCAGGTACGTTCCACGTACAAATGCGTCCTTGTGAGGAGGATGAAACGGCAGCTGTCGTTCTATCGACGGGATTCGCTTTTTCGCTGCCGCTGGAGCAGCCCAGCGCCGAGAACAGGATCCAGACCAGCAAGCCGATGATCGTCAAGACCTTGCGAAGCCTATGGCAGAATGATTGGTTGAACATATTGATTTTTGAATTAAGCTTTGGGGCAATCGGGCAAGCAATATGCGCCATGGTTGTCCGTTATCCAAATTGGATTCACCTTTTGACGACGTTCACCAAATGGCTAGCTCCCTGTGCTTCGCCCCTCCCCCTTCAGATGACAATTCATCCGATTTTCCACAAATGTTCCCAAAGCTGAAGCGTCGGCACGTGCAATGACCACTCGATGCGTGGCCTCCCAACAATACACGGGCTCTCCGACCATTGTTTTTTGGGGTGTGCGAACAATTTGTTCGGCCCAGCGGGATTTGGCTGTTGCAGGGATTGCCCTGTTCGTTGGCCCTCCTCAAAATCTGGCTTGTGGGCAGACGAACGATCTTGGCCGCCAACCAACGATTCGGCCTCGCCGCATCATGAATCAAAATACGCGTTCGTCGTCCCCTCCCGATGCATCGGGATTTTGGGGAGGGCCAACGAACAAATACCCGATCTATCCTGCGCTCCTTATTTCGGCAATCCCTCCAAAGGAACCTTTTCCCAAGGCTTTCCATTGGCTGACCAGAAGATCGAGTTGTCGTCGAGCACGACGACATAGCGGGTGCCATCCATTTTCACATAGCTGCTGAGTTTGACCACGGTCTTGCCGGCGGGCAGGCCCACGGTCGTGACCGTTTTCCAGCCCCCCGAGGTGCTGTACCACCACATCGTGCCATCGGCCAAGACGATGACGAGCCTGCCGCCGTCCTCCTTGGCATAGGCGTCCATGGCGATGATGTCATAGCCGCTTGGCAAACCCTCGGTCGAGGTCTTGGCCCATGTGTTCTCCTTTGAAAACCAATAGATCGAGTTGTCCTCCATCACGGCGACATACCGCGTCTGCACATTGCTGTAGATGCCCATGTTGGCGGCGGTCGCATAGGACTCGAAATGTTTGATCTTTTGGGCACTCAAGATCGAGCCGGCCAGCAACATGATTGCCAATAGAAGTTGTTTTTTCATGATCGTCAAATGATTACAAACGTTTAGTGTATCGAGAAAGCAAGCTACCAAATTGCTTCAAGGCGTCCAAATCAACCCAGAGACGCGACGCCACCCGTTTTTGGGCCCCCTATTTCCATCAAGGTCTCGGCGGCAGAAAGGGGCTTTTTGAAAAAGTATGCGGCTAGCGCAAGAATTTTCCATTCAAGGTTTCCCGGATTCAAATTATTGTCCTATCTTCGCCTCCTCTTATATTTCAAAGAAAGTAGGTGATACAATGCTTCTGATTAAGATTAAAGAAGGCGAAAGTGTAGACCGCGCATTGCGCAGGTACAAAAAGAAGTTTGAGAAGACCGGCATCCTCCGCGAGGTGCGTGCCCGCATGTACTTTGTGAAGCCATCCGTGGAGAATCGCGAAGTCATGAAGAAGGCCCGCCGTCGTGAAGAGCACTACGCTGCCGACAACTATTGATCAAAATTGACGGACTGTAATTCTACTGCGTGTAGATTGCAATCAGTTTGAAAAATATCTACCTTTCACCAACCAGTGAAGGGTAGATTTCTTTTTATGCTGGAGGAGCTGTTTCATCAATATCTGAAAGTCGAGAGAAACTATTCTCCGCATACCATCTTGGCCTACACCAGTGATGTGGGTGTTTTTCATACGTTTCTGGCCCAGCATTACGATTTGGACTTGTTTCAAGCCAAGGATGCCTCGGCAGTCACCCACCGCATGATCAGGATTTGGATGGGCGAATTGATGGATGCGGGGCTGGGCAACCGCTCGGTCGGTCGCAAGCTCGCCAGCCTGAGCGCCTACTTCAGGTACCTGCGAAAGACCGGTCTGGTCACCCAAAATCCGGCCACGAAGGTCAAGGCTCCCAAGACCGAAAAAAAACTTCCATCCTTTCTCAAGCATGATAGCATCGAGCAGTTGTTTGAGGGCTTGAGCTTTGATGCTGATTTTGAGGGAGATCGCGACAGGGCGATCTTGGAGGTGCTT
>JANMIM010000909.1:0-4397 GCA_031375795.1 Bacteroidota bacterium | reverse complement strand
CATCGCAACCGTTGGTTCTCCTTTCTCGATACGGCTGAGTGTGCCACCACTGATCCCTGCCCGCTCGATGACCATCTTGCGGCTCAGGTTTCTCCTTAGCCTCGCCAATCGAAGATTCTCGCCAAAGTCGGCCAAGGCCTTTTTTGTTCTTGGGAGCAAACTATGAGCACTCTCTTTCATAAGTATCCATACAAAGTTCAAATGTATACATTTTGATTTGTATATGGTTACTTATCTTCACTTGGCTCCAAAATTTTTTGTCTGTGATCGAACCAGCAGTAGCAGGATCAGTATGCAAAACGAAAAGATAAGTGTTCATATATTGATACAAAAGATATGTTATTGATCAATATATGGATAGTTAAGTGATCCAGACGAGTCTTCTCGCTTGTTTGTCTCGGATCGGCCGGCTTGTCGATCGGAGGGAGCGGCGGGGTAGCACCTAGCAATCAAAAAGCCCCAAGTTCGATGACGAACCCGGGGCTTTCCAAATCTGGTGGGCGTGGATCAGTCCATGCCACCCATGCTGTTCTTGGAGCGCTTGGGCTTTGCGGCCGATGCGGGCTTGGCTTTGGCGGCAAGCTTGCTGCAAAAGGCTGACTTGAAATCAAATCGGAATTCTACGACTGTGGCGTTTGTCAGTAAGGGAAAGCCGGAAATCTCTCAATTCTCCCGACAGTTCGCTCATGGTATTGGTGTCACGGATCACCTCGTAATACAAGCAGCGGTCCATCACTTTCCGCAGGTCAAATCCCCAATAGGAGGCCATCAAGGGGTTGATCCAGAGATGGCTGCCCTCTGTGCGATTGGTGAAATGCACGTCGCCGTAATCTCCTCTGATGGCTGCAGCAATGGAATTACAGACGATACTTGGGCGCTGTGGGATCAATTTGTTTGCGAATTCCACGGCTTCCAAAAATCGCTCAGCCTCAGGCATTTCCTTGATCAATTGCCACATGCCAAGAAAGCCGCCCTCCTTGGCCAGCAAGGCGACATTCTCCAGAAACCGAAAGTGCGATACGCCATGGAAATGGTCGATGCCAAAACCGATGCTGAGCAAGAATTGATGCGTGATGCCGCTGCGAAAAGCCGCCGCCATCGAGCAAATGTCTTCCTCTGGCGTCCCTAGCCCTTCTTCATCCCCAAACATCAAACTGTCGGTGCCGCCATCCACGAGCACCACGGTGTCGATGCCATGCGTACGCGCGATGTACTTGTAGGCGTCGCGCAGCGGGCGCACACCTGTGCGGGGAAACGCGTAGACCTGCACTTCCTCACCTTGGGAAGCGAACCATTGGCACAACATTCTTTCCGGAAAATAGCCGCCCCCCGTCCGCAACCGATCTGCACTTGTCACACGATAGCACGCAGGCACGACCAATTCAGAGGTTGTGAGGGGCAATTCGGTGAAGGACAAATTTGCCAAGGTAACTACTTTGCCAAGCCGCTTGAGCGCAAGATAGATCGGGATTCCGGCAAATATGTCGAATCCGCCACCTGCCCCAGCGAGCAGGATACGTTTGCTGTTTTTGAGCCCTTGGAAGAATGGAATTTGGTCGATGCTGTACATGTCATTGAAAATAGATGTTGTCAAAATACGCTTGAAACGGCGCTCATCAGGCTCCGTTCAATCAAAAAGCCCCAAGTTCGATGACGAACCCGGGGCTTTCCAAATCTGGTCGGCGTGGATCAATCCATGCCGCCCATGCTGTTCTTGGAGCGCTTGGGCTTCGTGGCCGATCCGGGCTTGGCTTTGGCGGCAAGCTTGCTGCCAAATGAGCTCTTGCCCCAGAAGCCATCGGTCGTCTGGCGCTCTGGGCGCTTGCTCGGGAAGCCGCTGCTCGGTGTCTCGCGGCGCTTGGCAGCAAATCCAGAGGCTTCCTCGCGCTTCCTGGCTGTGGAACCAAAGCTCTTTTCCTTCACCATCGGCGGTGCCTTGGGAGCCTCGGCCTGCTCGACGTGGATGGAAGTGCCTTCAAAGTCGCTGCCGGTGAGGGCGTCGGCTGCACTGCCTTGCACACTGTTGTCCAATTCAAAGAAGCTGAACTTCTTGAGGATCTCGATCTTGCCGATCTGCACGTTGCGCAGGGCAGTGTTGCTGTTCAGGATTTCGATCAACTTGGGTGGCGTGAGCTCGTTCTTGGTGCCCAGGTTGATGAAGTAGCGCGTGAAGCCTTTGCTGGCAAGCTTGGCAGGGATTTCCTTTTCCACACGCTCCTTGCGCTCAAAGCTCTCGGCGGCGCGCACAGGGCGCTCCACGCTCTCACGTGCAGGGCGCTCGGTGCGCTCGGGACGCTCTGTGCGTGCTGGACGCTCGGTATACACAGGGCGCTCGGTGCGCTCTGGACGCTCGCGGAATTCTGTCCTTTCCTCACGGTCGCGGCGCTCTGGGCGCTCGCGGCGATCCTCGTAAGCAGAGTCGGCATTGAGGTCGCCCGCACGCTGGTAGTAGCTCAGCAGGCGGCTGAACTCCATCGATACAAACTTTTGGATCAAGTCCTCACGGCTCAGGTAGCTCAGTTGCTCATAGATCGGATCCATGAACGGGGCCATGCGCTCTGCATCAAAGGCAGTCGCCTCAAACTTGGCGATGTAGTTGATGAGTTGCTGCTGCACGATCTCGCTGCCGGCGGGGATGCGCTTCTGGACAAATGGCTTGTTGACCTGGTACTCCAATTGCTTGACCAATCTGCGGTCGCGTGGGCCGATGATGGAGATCGAGATGCCTTTTTTGCCGGCGCGACCGGTGCGGCCACTGCGGTGGATGTAGCTGTCCAGCTGGTCTGGCAAGCGGTAATTGATGATGTGTGTGAGGTTGTCGACGTCGAGGCCACGGGCGGCGACGTCGGTGGCGATGAGCAGTTGCAGGTGACCGGAGCGGAAGCGGGCCATGACATGGTCTCGCTGGCTCTGGCTCAGGTCGCCGTGGAGCGCGTCTGCATTGTAGCCGTCCTCGATGAGGGAGGAGGCGATTTCTTGCGTCTCGATGCGGGTCTTGCAGAAGACGATGCCGTAGATGTCTGGATGCAAGTCGGCGATGCGCTTGAGCGCAAGGTACTTGTCCTTGGGGTGCACGACGTAAAACCAGTGCTCGATGTTGGCGGATCCGGTATTTTTGGTGCCGACCGAAATCTCCTTGGGATTTTTCATGCAGCGGCGTGTCATGCCCACGATCTCGTGGGGCATGGTGGCCGAGAAGAGGAGGGTTTGGCGGGAATCGGGCGTGGCTGCGAGGATGGCGTCCATGTCTTCCTGGAAGCCCATCTTGAGCATTTCGTCGGCCTCGTCGAGCACCAGCCAACGGATGCCCTCGACCTTGAGCGCACCGCGACGAATCATGTCGAGCGTGCGGCCCGGGGTGCCGACCACGATTTGCGGCAACTGCCGCAGTTGCCTGATCTGGCCTTCCATGCTCGCGCCTCCATAGATCGCTGCGATCTTGAGGCCCTTGCAATAGGCGCCAAATTTTTCCAAGTCCTTGGTAATCTGCACGCAAAGCTCACGGGTCGGAGCAAGCATCAACGCTTGGATGCCACGTGTCTCATAGTCGATCTGCCCGATGATGGGGAGGCCAAAGGCTGCGGTCTTGCCTGTGCCAGTCTGAGCCAATGCAACCAAGTCTTGGCCTTCGCTCAAGATCACAGGGATCGCTCTTTCTTGAATAGGGGTGGGTTCGGTGTAGCCCAGGTCGGTGATGGCCGACAGGATTTCCGGCGATAAGCCGAGTTCTGAAAAAGTCATACGGTAATTTATAAAATTCGACAAAAAGCCCTGAATTTATGAATCCCGCATCCTTCTTTCATCCGCCCGCGCGGCTACTTTGGCTGCAAAATTCTGCTTTCCAGCAGCTTGCGGTGCAAAGATAAGCAATGTTTTCCATTTCGCAACCAACACTTCGAAAATTACGAACATTCGTATTGTTTGGGTTGCTGAAGGATCGGGCAACAAACCACTTTCCGATCGAAAAACAGCCCCCTATCCCGCCCATTGTGACTCGCTTCAACGAGGGCCCAGTTGATCGAAAAGCATCAAAGCCGCCCCGCAGTGCCCACAGGGTAATCAGAATGATAAATGGACTGATCAAATCCCGCGCTCAAGGAATCCAAGTCCAATACCTACCACCCCCAAAAAAATCAGCTGAAAATGAAACCGCAAAGTGCGCCCCGGCGGGACAGGCGCTGGTTGGCAAATTCCACAAAACTCTGAACTCGATCGTTTGGATCAACCTTCATCGCAAACCGCTCAACAGCTACCTACTATACTCTGCGCGGGCATAATCCCTTTTTCTGTTTGTCATGTCGACCGTAGGCGAAGCCGAAGCGGAGACATCTAGCGCCTTGTGATACACCTCACGCTCACCCATTTCGCTAGCATAAGGTGCTACTGAGTTAGCTAGA
>JANMIM010000894.1:0-1683 GCA_031375795.1 Bacteroidota bacterium | reverse complement strand
GGGAGGTAAAAAAAAAGGATGATCCATCTACCTCTCGGATTGTCTCAGAACTCACTTGAAGGCCTTCCATTAAGGGTTCAAAAACGATCTCCCAGGCGAATTTTTTATCGTTCGCCAGAAATGTCAATGAGAACTCAAATTGAGTATTCTCCTCAATTTTCGACTTTAAATCCCAAGCGTCCCACCCCAAACGCTCCAAATAATGATTCACATCCCCCCGCAAAAACGCCCCCAGCAAATCCAATGCCTGCAAAACAGTCGTCTTCCCCGAGCCATTCTGCCCAATCAACACAGTCAACGGCTCAAAGTCGATCGCAAAATCGTCCAGCGATTTAAAATGTTTGACTTCGAGCCGTTTCAGCATAGCAACTCAATTTACTAAAATTCACGAAAATCCACTCGCCCACACTCCGCACTCACGCTGACCTCACACCCCCAGCTTCTTCTCCAGCGCAGTCATGTAGATCTCCTTGTACTCGCTGATGTGGCCGAAGTCCTCGTCGTCGACGTCGATGTTGCCGTCGGTGACCTCGCCCAGCACGAGCATGGGCACGCCCGTGGTCTCCATCATGTCCTCAAAGGCGTCTTGGTCGCGGGTGCTCACGCTCACGACCACACGGCCACCGCTCTCGCCAAAGAGGAACGCATCGGCGCGCAGGCTGTCGTCGAGCAAGATGTTGCAACCCAGGTTGTTGGGGAAGCCGCTTTCCAGCAGGCAGATCGCCAATCCGCCTTCGGAGACGTCGTGGGCGCTCTTGATCAGGCCGGCCTTGATCACCTTGCGGATCGCCTTGCAAAGTGCGACCTCCTCATCGAGGTTCACATAGGGCGCCGGGCTGAGCTTGACCTTGTGGTAATGGTAGACATACTCCGAGCAGTTCATGTCCTCGACGATGTGGCCGAGCAGGTAGATGAGGTCGCCCGGCTTGCGGAATTCCATGCCCATCATTTGTTTCTCGGCATCTTCCAGGAGGCCGACCATGCCGATGGTCGGTGTCGGATCCACCGGGCCGTCGTCGGTGCTTTGGTTGTAGAAGCTCACGTTGCCGCCCGTGACGGGTGTCTTGAAGGCGGTGCAAGCGAGGCGCATGCCCTCGATGGCGCTGGCAAACTGCCAGTAGACCTCGGGGCGATAAGGATTCCCGAAATTCAAGCAATTGGTGACGCCCAGCGGGTCGCCACCTGAGCAGGCGATGTTGCGGGCCGCCTCGGCGACGGCCAGCGCCGTGCCGGCCAGTGGGTCGGCCTTCACGTAGCGGCTGTTGCAATCGGTCGTGACGGCGAGGGCTTTTTTGGTGCCCTTGATCGCGATGACGGCTGCGTCGCTCGGGCGGTTGGTGCTCATGTTTGCGGCGCCGACCATGCTGTCGTATTGCTGCGTGATCCAGCGCTTGGAGGCGATCGTCGGGAGACCGCAGAGGAAGCTGAAGACTTCCCAGAGGTCCTCGGGCTGCTCGATCTTGTCGATGTGGTAGTCCTCGATCTGCTCCACGTAGGCGGGCAGGCGCTGCTCGCGCTGGTACACCGGGGCGCCACCACCCAACACGAGGGGTTTGGCTGGCACAGAGGCCACCAATTCACCCTTCACATAATAATTGAGGATGCCCGTGTCGGTC
This sequence comes from Bacteroidota bacterium, assembly GCA_031375795.1. GTDB lineage: Bacteria > Bacteroidota > Bacteroidia > J057 > JADKCL01 > JADKCL01. The sequence goes on along the minus strand of JANMIM010000894.1, from coordinate 67 downwards.
ACCACCCCGATTTCCACGCATTGCAGGTCCCATTTCGCAAAAATATCGAGCGCGACCTGCTCCTTGA
>JANMIM010000892.1:0-4529 GCA_031375795.1 Bacteroidota bacterium | reverse complement strand
ATGTTGTGCAAGACCCATCTTTCCTACTACCATTTTTTTCTGGGCGAGCGCTCCTGCACAGTCCTGGGATTGCCCCAGACCAAATTGCCCTATTATCCGCGCGTGGTGAGGGGCCTGAAACGAATGCATGAGTTTTGGGCGCTACAGAGCCCGCGCATCTTTCGGTTTTCCACACGGCTCGGCCGCAGGAGCCAAGTGAAGATCATGGAAATGTTCTTGCGCAGGCCCAGTACTTCCGTCGTGCGCTGAGGCTGGGAGCCTTTAAAATCAAAAGTGGTGACCTTGCCGTGCAAGACCACCACTTTTGCAATCAATCGCAAATCGCTCAGTACTTCACTGGCGAATTGGTATTGTAAAACAGGAAGCTCCAGATATCAGCAGCCTCCTCGATGATCTTGCTCGTAGGCTTGCCTGCCCCGTGGCCCGCCATCGTGTCGATGCGAATGAGCACGGGATTGTCGCCCTTGTGGGCGGCTTGCAGGCGCGCCGCAAACTTGTAGCTGTGGGCTGGCACGACGCGGTCGTCGTGGTCGGCCGTGGTGATCATCGTGGCTGGGTAGTTTGTGCCGTCTTTCAGATTGTGGAGCGGCGAGTAGCCAAAGAGGTTTGCGAAGTGCTCCTGCTGGTCGCTGCGGCCATATTCCACGGCCCAGGCGTGGCCGATCGTGAATTTGTGGTAGCGCAACATGTCCATGACGCCGACCCCGGGGTAGGCGACCTTGAACAGATCCGGGCGCTGGCACATGGCGGCACCCACGAGCAAGCCACCGTTGGAGCGGCCCATGATGCCGAGCTTGGCAGAGGACGTGTATTTTTCCTTGATCAAATACTCTGCGGCACCGATGAAGTCGTCAAACACGTTTTGCTTCTTCAGGAGCATGCCGTCTTGGTGCCAAGCCTCGCCATATTCGCCACCGCCGCGCAGGTTGGCGACGGCGTAGATGCCACCATTTTCCAGCAACACGATGTTGCTGGTACTGAATGAAGGCAGGATGTTGATGTTGAATCCGCCGTAGGCATAGAGCAGGGTCGGGTTGTTGCCATCCATCTTCAAGCCCTTCTTGTGCACGATGAACATCGGCACGCGGGTGCCGTCCTTGCTGTTGAAAAAGACCTGCTTGGTCTCGTAGCCCGATGGGTCAAAGTCCACCTCCGACTTGCGGTACTCGACAGATTTGTTGGTTTCTGCGTCGTATTTGAAGATCGTCGTCGGATAGATGAAGGAGGTGAAGGAATAGAAGGCTTCCTTGTCGTCTTTTTTGCCGTTGATGTCAGAGGAGGTACCGATGCCTGGCAGGCTTACTTCCCCGAGTTGCTGGCCATCCAAGCCATGGATCGTGATCATGCTGCTCGCGTCCTTCATGTAGCTGGCAAAGAGTTTGCCACCGACAAAGGTCACGGAATTGAGCACCTCATTGCGCTCGGGGATGAGCACTTTCCATGCGGCCTCGGCCGGGGTGTTCACATTCACGCTTACGAGGCGCTGCTTGGGTGCTCCCACGTTGGTCATGATGAGCAATTCCTCGCCGATGTTGTCGATCACGTTGTAGCTGTGGTCAAAGGTCGTGGCGATGTCCACGAATTTGGCATTTGGCTTGCTCAAGTCTTTGACTTTGAGTGCGTTGTCGTTGCTGGCGCCTTCGCTCAAGAAAAGCATCAGGAAACGCTCGTCTTCGGAGGTATTGGCATACACCCCGCGCAATGGATGGGCAGGGTCTTCGTAAATGAGCTTGTCGGCGCTTTGGTCGGTGCCGAGTTTGTGGAAATACACCTTTTGGTTCTCGTTCTCGGAGCTCAACTGCTTGCTGGCCTTGGGTTCTGCAAAGCGGCTGTAATAGAAGCCGTCGCCTTGCCATGCTGCGCCCGAAAACTTGATCCACTTCAGGTGATCGGAGGTCTTCTCGGCCTTGTCGATGTCCATGACATAAAAGTCATTCCAGTCTGAACCGCCTTCGGAAATGCCGTAGACGGCATATTTTCCATCTTTGGACACACTGAACGTGGTCAAGGAGGCGGTGCCATCTGCCGAGAACTTATTGGGATCCAAAAACACCCGTGGCTCGCCATCCAAGCCGTCTTGGATGTACAGCACGGCCTGGTTTTGGAGTCCGTCGTTTTTGTAGAAGAAATAGTGGTTGCCCTCCTTGAAGGGAGCGCCGTATTTTGGGTAATTCCAGACCTTTTCCAGCCTCTCCTTGATCTTGTTGCGGAATGGGACCTTGTCGAGCCATCCAAAGGTGACTTTGTTTTCGGCGGCGACCCAATCCTTGGTGGCCTGCGAGTCCTCGACTTCGAGCCAACGGTATGGATCGGCGACTTTGGTGCCAAAGAAGTCGTCGACGACATCGCCTTTGGCGGTTTGGGGGTAAGTGACAGGGATCAGGGGCATCGAGTCTTGTGAATTGGGGTTTTGTGCGTCTTGGCTGGCGGGAGTATTGCATGCTGCCAAGCAACAGCAAGCAAGTAGGGGCAAAAGAAATCTCTTCTTCATAATTGGGAAGCTTTGCGTTTTTTGAAACTGGTCGAAATTACGCATTCTCCCCATATTTTAAATTCAGGGCGGGGGGGAAATGTTGCCAATCTGAAAAACAGAAAATGCCTTCATTGACCGAAAGCATCCCCTGACTGAAATTTATTGTATAGTATTTTCCTTAGCGGACAATGGTAACGGTTCCCGAACGCTTGATGTCTGACTTGCGGGCCGAGGCAGCGCTCATCACATATACATAGACACCTTGGGGAACTTGCCTTCCGGCGGATTCGCCATTCCAGCGAAATGAAGGGGAGTCGGAGAAGAATACACGGTTTCCCCAGCGATCGTAGACGGCAATTTCAAAACGGGAAAAGTTGGCTTCTGGAATGTAGAAAATGTCATTCACGCCATCGTCGTTGGGAGTGAAGGCGTTGGGTATGAACCCGCCCTCTTGCTCCTCGCCCTTGGGCGTGACGTTTGTTTCGTTCGTACTGGGTTGCGAATTGAAACTGTTTTGGGCTAGCAATGCATTACCCATGAACATCAAAAGCAACAAGCACGATAGGGACAAAATCCTTCTCATATATTTAAAATCCGAAATTACCTGTATGCAATATACGCAACTGCTTCCAATTTTCATGCAAAAATTAGTGAATAGTCGATCATCAGGGCCGAACTGTCAATATTGCCGCGTGAAAGGTCTAATTCAAAACTGAGCTGCCTCGATGGGCGTCTCAATGGTTCACGGAAACATGGTCACAAGGCGCATCAACAGTGGTCTTGCAGCGCCGCATTAGCCAAAAAACTCCCTGGCGATCGCCTCACGCCAATCTGGATGGGCGATGGCGATCAGCGCCTCTGCACGCTGCCTAATCGTCTTGCCATAGAGGTTGGCAATGCCGTACTCGGTCACGATGTAGTGCACATGGGCCCGCGTCGTCACGACACCTGCGCCCTGCTTCAGGAAAGGCACGATGCGGCTCTCTCCACGCGAGGTGGTCGACGGCAGCGCAATGATGGGCTTGCCGCCCTCCGAGAGTGATGCGCCACGCATGAAGTCCATTTGTCCACCGACGCCGCTGTACATGAACTTGCCGATCGAGTCGGCGCAGACCTGCCCCGTGAGGTCCACCTCGATGGCGCTGTTGACGGCAGTCATTTTGTGTTGCTTGCGAATGACGGCCGTATCGTTCACGTAGGCGATGTCGAGCATGCGCACCTGCGGGTTGTCGTGTACAAAGTCATAGGTGCGCTGCGTGCCCATCACGAATCCGGAGACGACCATGCCGTGGTGCCTCTTTTTGTAGCGTCCTGTGATCACGCCGCGCTCCACGAGGTCCACGACGCCGTCGCTGAACATCTCGGTGTGGATGCCCAGGTCCTTGTGGCCGTGCAAGGCCGCCAAGACTGCATTGGGGATCGCGCCGATGCCCATCTGGAGCGTGGCGCCATCCTCGACGAGGGTGGCGACGTGCTTGCCGATCGCGATGCCCACGGCATCGGGTTCCGCCACCGGCGATTGGTGGATCGGCCTGTCGTCGCTCACCAGGTGATGGAGCTTGCTCACGTGCACGATGCCGTCGCCATGCGTGCGTGGCATGTGCGGGTTCACGACCGCGACCACCTCACGGGCCGTCTCGACCGCAGCCAGGCTTGCATCGACCGACACGCCCAGGCTGCAAAATCCATGCAAGTCGGGCGGCGATACCTGGATCAAGGCCACGTCGATCTGGAGTAGCCCACGCCTGAAGAGCAAGGGCACCTCGCTCAGGAACACCGGGATGTAGTCCACGTTGTCGGCGCGGCTATCGTTGGTGATGCGGCGCAAGTTGGGGCCGATGAACATGGAGCTGACCCGGAAACTGTCCTTGTATTGAGGCTCGGCGTAGGCTGCGGTTGCCTCGTGGTGCAAGTGTACAATTTCGACATTGCTCAGTTCCGGTGCCCTCGCGACGAGGGCGTCGATGAGCACTTGAGGCGCTGCGGCAGCGCTGTGGATGAACACGCGGTCACCCGAGCGAACGCAAGATAGGGCTTGGATGGGACTCAGAAACTT
>JANMIM010000875.1:0-1466 GCA_031375795.1 Bacteroidota bacterium | reverse complement strand
ATCCAATTTCGCCCCAAAAATGTTGGCCGATAGCCGATCGAGGCGAATTTAGGGCACTTTTGGGGGGCAAACGAAAATTTTTTGGGCATGAGGTCCGTCACCCGTCCGGCACCTTCGATTCTGGACGTGCGCCGGACGATGCCCAAAAATTTTTCGCTCACCCCCCAAAAGCACCCAAGACCTGCCCCGCTCGGCCACCGGCCAACATCCCCGGGGCGAGCGGGAAAATGTATCCACCAGAAAAACACCCGCGAAACGAAAAATTGAAGTCCCTGAAGGAGCAATCCGAAATGATCCTAGATGCCTTGATGGATTCGAAAACCAATCTGGAAAGTGTACTTGTTCAAACCCACTACATCATGATCGAACTGCTCGAGACCTTGATGGAACCTGAAGATACTGGTTAAAGGGGATTTGGATATTTTTTTACATCGTGCGATTGCCATGTATGAGCCCAATGCCAATTGCCATCATCAAGCCACAGATTCAGAAGCATTCCGAATCACATGTTCGTCATCATGTTCCGCCATTGGTTTGCCCGTTTTGGCCTGCTGCATCATCTTGTCGATCTTGGACCGCAGGTTTTGTGAATCGGAATCGTAAGGCACCATGCGGATCATTTTACGGTTTTTGAGCTCGACGGTAAATCCAGACTCATCAAAGACGATTTCCTTGATTTCACTCCAAGCCCTGCTTTTGTACCCCAAAATCGAGCTGCGGTGCCGCATGCCGGTTCCGTCAAAATAGACCGACTGGTTCACATCGACCAGGGGTTGCAAGGCTCCAACGACGATCATCAGGTAGCCAAACATCTCCAGCATCGGGTTGAACCTGAAATAGGAGAAATTGGTCGAGGAATGTGTGAGGTAGATGAGGGGAATGCCTCCGAGGATCAATAGAACGCTGGAGAGCATGCGGTATTTCCTGCGTTTTGCCCTCGGCACCAACCATCCGAGCACCAGTAACATTCCAGCCAAAGCATTGAGTGCGAGCAGCAGTTTCTGGCCTTCGATGTGCTCGTATTCGCGCAGCGCATTGAGGATCAAAAACGCGCCGGCCACGCCCTGGGCATAGAAATAGAACTTGGTGATGCCGGATTTGAGGTAGACCTTTAATCCATTCATTTTACAAATTCGTCTTGCGAGTGATTTACTGTTGAAGCCTTTTTACCGCCTCAATATACGTGGATTAAAATTGGGCAGCAAAACCGAAGATGATTTGGGTGTGTTTGGGGCAATTGGAAGGATGTGTCCCAGTGCTAGTGGCCCGTCTTGCGCCGCCAAGCGGCGCGCATGAGCACCACGCGGTCGTAGCTCTTGATGCCGCCTTGCACGCCTTGGGTGTGCAGGTAGGCATTGTTGACCTGATTTCCGATCTCGGAAATCTTGCCGTGGTACCGCAGGTAATTGAAATAATTGGCGCGTTGGTCGGCCTTCACGCCCGGGTCGAGTTGTGAGGCCAGCATC
>JANMIM010000871.1:0-1425 GCA_031375795.1 Bacteroidota bacterium | reverse complement strand
CATGCTGGCGACGTTCATCATTTCCATCTTTGTGAACATCGGGATGTGGTTTGAGCGCTTTGTGATCATCGTCACCTCACTCCACCGCGACTACCTGCCATCGAGCTGGGCGATGTACCAACCGACTTGGATCGAGATTGGCACGTTCTTCGGCACCTTTGGCCTCTTCTTTACCTGCTTCTTCGCGTTTGCCAAATTCTTCCCTGTGGTAAACATGTTTGAGGTGAAAACGCTGATTCATATTCCTAGCAATCATCAAGATGAGCACTGAGAATACAATACAGAAGTTTCTGCTGGGCAAATTCAAGTCGCCCGATGACGTGAAGGCATCTGTGACTGCTTTGCAGACACAAGGCATCAAGGTCTACGACGTGTATTCCCCATTCCCGATCCACGGGATGGAGAAGTTGCTGGGCTTTCAGCGCTCGCGCCTCACGGTGGCTGCCTTTTTCTTTGGCATGACCGGTACCCTCTGTGCATTGCTGATGCAGGTGTTCATGTTGGTATGGGACTGGCCGATGGACATCGGTGGCAAGCCATTCTTCCAAGGCCCTGCGCTTGCACCTGTGACCTTTGAGTTGACGGTGTTGTTTGCAGCCTTTGGCATGGTGGGTACCTTCTTCTTCGTGAACAAGATGTATCCAGGCAAGACTCCGATCTTGATGGATGAGCGCGTGACCGACGACGTGTTTGTGGTGGCGATCGATCAAGAGCGCATCCATGACCGTGCCCAAGCCGAGCAAATCCTGCATGACGGCGGTGCTTTTGAAGTGACCGACCGCATAGTTGATGATCCTTACTTTGACGTGTTCTAAGACCCATGAAGCATCCGAAGCACATATTGAGAATGGGCGCCTTGGTGGGGCTGTCTGTCTTGGCGGTCTCTTGTGGACGTGACAAAAACAATCCTGGCGTGCAGTATGCCCCAGAGATGTATGAGTCCATCCCGTACGACCCCTACAAGCAAGTGCGTGACAGTGTCACTCCATTTGCAAACCATCAGACGATGCAGGCTCCGCCGAGTGGCACCGTGCCGCGTGGTGGGTACTTGGAAGGATTTGAGTTTCCCGCTGGAGATTCAATGAGGATCAACCCAGCTGTCATCGCTTATCCCAACCCGATCCCGCTTGACTCCAACGTCCTGAAGGAAGGTAAGATCCTGTATGAGCGCTTCTGTGCCGCGTGCCATGGCAAGGGCGGCAAGGGCGATGGTACGGTGACCAAGAATCCTGCCATCAAACCCAATCCTTATGACACGGGCAAATGGAAGGATTATACCGATGGCCAGATCTACCATACCATCATGTATGGACAAGGGGTCATGGGCAGCTATACCTCCCAAGTGCAATATGAGGAGCGCTGGAAAATCGTACACTACATCAGATCGCTTGAGCCAAAAGTAGCTGCAGCAACTGCAACAGCAGC
>JANMIM010000870.1:0-1801 GCA_031375795.1 Bacteroidota bacterium | reverse complement strand
TCCACCGCCGACATCTTGGGTAGCCCTGCCTTGAAGCCAGAAAAGAACAATACCATCGAGATCGGCACCGACTTGCGATTCGTGAAGAACCGCATTGGCCTGGACTTCACATTCTACCGCTCCATGGCCGTCGACCAGATCTTGGCGATTCCAGTGGCTTCTTCCTCTGGCTACACCAACCTCTACATGAACGCCGGCAGCGTGAGCAACACCGGTGTGGAGATCGTGCTGAATGCAAGCCCCATCAAGAAAAAGGACTTCAAATGGGACATCCAGGTCAACTTCACCAAAAATAGGAACATCGTAGAGAGCCTGCCCGATGGCATCGAAACGATCTTCTTGGGTGGTTTTGAGGGAACATCGGTGCGCAACGTCGCCGGTCAGCCTTACGGCCAAATCTATGGCGGCACGTTCCTGCGTGATGCCAGCGGCAACATGGTGATCGAGAGCGATACCAACAAGTCTGGCTATGGCTACCCGATCGAGTCTGGCAAGGAAGAGGTCATTGGCAATCCCAATCCCAAGTTCCTTTGCGGCTTCCAAAACACCTTTTCTTGGAAAGGCCTGAGCTTGAACATTCTATGGGACTTCCGCTACGGCGGCGAAATCTGGAATGGTACCCAAGGCGCCCTTGCATTCATCGGCACCGCCAAGATCACCGAGACGCGTGGCGAAGACCATGTGTTTGAAGGTGTGGAAGGCACGCGCGACGGGGATGGCAATCTGGTCACCTCTCGTGTGACAAACACCGCCAATGCTCCGCTGAACCAAGACTGGTACGATGGCAATGGTGGCGGTTTTGGGAACGTGGCCGAGCATTTCATCCAAGATGCCTCGTGGGCACGTCTGCGTGAGGTGAGCTTGGGCTACACCTTCCCTGCCAAGATCTTTGAAAAGACTCCCATCAGCAGCCTGAACCTGGGCATCTCAGGTCGCAACTTGCTGCTCTTCACTCCTTACCAAGGTGTGGATCCTGAAACCAACTTGATGGGTTCGGTCAATGCTCAGGGCCTTGACTACTTCAACATGCCCAACACACGCACGATTTCTGGTCGCCTTGGTATCACATTCTAATCTGAGAAATCATGAGAAAGCTTAAATATATCCAGTTTGCGCTCCTGATCGGGTTGCTCAGCCTCACTTCCTGCAAGAAGTACTTCGAAGGTGTGAACGATGATCCCAATCGCCCCTCTGATGTGAGCGCCAATACATTGCTGCCTACGGTGCAGACCTTCTATGCATACGGCATGGCGGGGGACATCTCCCGGTTCACCTCGCTGCTGATGAATCAGATCGTCGGAGCCGACCGTCAGTTTGCCACCTACCAACTGTACTCGATCACCGAGACCGATACCGACAACTGGTGGAAGTTCAACCACTATGGTGGTGCCATGTTTGACCTTAAAAACATGATGGATGTTGCTGACAAGGCTACCCCAAGGCAGACGCATTATATCGGGATCGGCAAGATCTTGATGGCTTATGGCTTGATGACTGCCACCGACTTGGTGGGTGACATTCCCTACACCGAGGCTTTCAAGGGTCTGGACAACCTCACGCCCAAGTACGACAGCCAAGAGTCGATCTATGCTTCGATCCAAACCCTGCTGACCGAAGGAAAGGCAGACTTGGACGACCCAGAATCGTCCCTCTTGGAGCCGGGCACCGACGACATGGTCTATGGCGGCAACCTCGCGCAGTGGAAAGCATTCGCCAACTTCCTGAGCGCCCGTGCCTACTTGCACTTGGGCAAGCATGATGTCAGCAATTACTCGTTGGCTTTGGCGGCCTTGGATGCCGG